>CAZULO010000152.1:0-7367 GCA_964621245.1 uncultured Flavobacterium sp. | reverse complement strand
GCAAGAAATCTTGTGCGCCTTCAAATATTTTTTCTAAGCCGTATTCGACTGATTTTAATTCCTGTGACATAATTTTTTAATTTTCAATTTAATAATGTGCTTGGGTACCAATTTTTTTAATTTCAAATTGGCCTATTGACGTATTGATTTATTGGCTAATTACTCCACCCAAGATTTATAGTACTGACCGTCATCTAATCCCATAGCTGCTTCCGTTACCATTAACGGACGGAATGTGTCTACCATAACGGCTAATTCTTTTGTTTCGGTATGACCAATACTTCTTTCCATCGCTCCTGGTGCTGGTCCGTGAGGAATTCCTTTTGGGTGTAAAGTGATATGACCTTGTTCGATGTTATTTCTACTCATGAAATCGCCATCTACATAATACAAAACTTCATCAGAATCGATATTACTGTGATTGTAAGGTGCTGGAATTGATTTTGGATGATAATCGTATAATCTTGGTACAAATGAACAAACTACAAAAGTAGCAGTTTCAAAAGTTTGATGAACTGGTGGTGGTTGATGCACACGACCCGTAATCGGTTCGAAATTATGAATGGAAAATCCGTAAGGAAAATTGTATCCATCCCAACCGATTACATCAAATGGATGCGTGGCATAAACCACTTCGTGCATCATTCCTTCTTTTTTGATTTTGATTAAGAAATCGCCTTTTTCATCATGAGTTTCTATTTCTGAAGGTAATTTAAAATCTCTTTCGCAAAATGGGGCATGTTCTAAATGTTGTCCGGATTCGTTTTTATATCTTTTTGGCGTATAGAAAGGCGAATATGATTCTACATAAAACAATCGATTTTCTTCAGTATCAAAATCAATTTGATAAATCATTCCACGAGGAATAATAAGATAATCGCCATATTCGAAATCAATATTTCCCATCATGGTTCTTAACTTCCCGGAACCTTTATGGATAAATAGCATTTCGTCTGCATCGGCGTTTTTATAAAAATAACTACGTAATGATTTTTTTGGAGCTGCTAATCCGATGATACAATCTTTGTTGACTAACATGTCTTTTCTGCTTTCTAAAAAATCATCAGCGGGTTGTAATTCAAAACCTTTTAATAATAAGGATTTGATGTTTTTACCGATGGCAATTTTTGGTTCAACAGAATAGGATTTGGTTATTTCTTTAACCTGAGTTGGTCGGTGAACATGGTATAATAAGGAAGAATGTCCATGAAATCCTTCGGTACCAAAAAGTTGTTCGTAATATAATCCACCATCAGGTTTTTCAAACTGAGTATGTCTTTTTTGAGGAAATTCTCCTAATTTATGATATATTGGCATTTTATTATTTTTTAATTAGACAATGAGAGTATACGTCAATATGCCAATATAGAATTTCTTTACGAATAAAGAATTGGCATAATGTTAATTAAGAAATTGACATATCAAGCCACTCATTCAGGATTTCTCTTGATGAGGAATTTTAGGTGAGCAAGTAAATCTTTAAAAGAACATTGCATTTTAGGATGATTAGTGTAACAAATTTAGAAAAATTTTTTGATAAAATTCTAAAAAAAAACGACTTCAATTAGAAGTCGTTTTTTTATTTTTTATTTTCTTTCGTTTTCTATCCTGTCAAATTCTTCTGGATTATTAAGTTTTGCGTTTCTTTTTCCATATAGGAAATAAACTAAAATACCTAAAATACCCCAAATAATAAATGTATGCCAAGTTTCTTCTCTAACAAAAGTCATTAAACCAATATTGAAAGCCACACCTAAAGTACCTACAACGTATACGGCAGGAGTTTTGTATGGTCTATCTAATTCTGGTTTTTTGAATCTTAAAATCATAACAGCAATACAAACCATAGCAAAAGCTAATAGTGTACCCATAGAACACATTTCAGAAACTTTATTTATAGGAGTTACCGCAGCAACAATAGAAATAATTGCACCAATTAAAATGGTAGATTTATGTGGCGTTAAGAATTTAGGGTGTAAATCTTTAAAGAAATTTGGTAATAAACCATCTTTAGCCATTCCTAAAAATATACGAGTTTGTCCTAACATCATCACAAGCATTACACTCATTAAACCTGCAGTGGCTGCCACTGTAATTAAAAGAGTTGCCCATTTTAACCCCACACCACTAAATGCGGATGCAACAGGAGCTGTTACGTCTAATTGATCGAAACGTACCATACCTGTTAATACAAGCGACACTAAAATATAAAGAACCGTACAAATAATTAAAGAGGCTATAATAGCAAATGGTACATCTTTTTTCGGGTTAATTGCTTCACCTGCTTGAGTTGAAACGGCATCAAAACCGATGTAGGCAAAAAATACGATTGTAGCTGCAGTTAAAACACCACCTAAACCAAAGTTTACTTTTTCAACACCATCTACTATAGTTGTAGTTTCTGTTGGAATAAATGGTTGCCAGTTTTCAATATCTACATAGAAAGCTCCTACAATAATTACAAATAGTACTACCGCGATTTTAATAATCACGATGATGTTATTTGTTTTAGCAGCTTCTTTTATTCCTTTTACTAAAATAGCAGTAATTACCCATGTGATCAATAAGGCAGGTAAGTTGAATACAATTCCTGATAGATCGATAGATGAATAATGTTCAGAGAATTTTGCAACTCCTTCACCTGTAGCAAAGTTTTTAAAATCTTTTAAAGAAGTTAAACTTTTGAAAGCTGAAGCAAATTCCGCATTTGCAAAATTAGATTTAATTTGTTCAAATGTAGCAGAAGCATGAGTCGCTAAATATTCTTTAACTGCATCAACAGCTTTTGCATTATTTAATTTTTCTGTAGCAGTTACTTTATCAGATAGTAATCCCAAGGGCAGTTTAATATGAAATAAACCGAGTAGTTTGGAAAAATAACCACTCCATGCCACAGCAACGGTTGTAGCTCCCATCATGTATTCCAAAATAAGATTCCATCCTATAAACCAAGCGAAAATTTCTCCAATGGTTCCATAAGCATAAGCATAAGCAGAACCTTCTACGGGTAAAACAGAAGCAAATTCCGCATAACATAATGAAGCAAATAAACATCCTATACCTGCAATAACGAATGATAAGGCTAGTGCTGGCCCAGCATAATCATGAGCAGCAATACCGGTTAAAGTAAAAATACCTCCACCAATGATGGCTCCAATACCTAATGAGGTTAATCCCCATTTTGTTAGCACCCTTTTTAATTGACTTTTTTTCATATCCGCTTCAAACGCAGATACGGGTTTAACTCTCCAAATAGACATAAAGTAATAATTTTTTAGTTGTGCCAAATATAGGATATTTTCAATGAATTAACCAAATGAAAATATTTAATTAAAATACGAAGCCTAAATTAAACCAAAAGGCACTATAATGGGTTTCTGGCGACCAAGTGTATTTTATTTCAACCGGACCTATTAAAGTTTCTAATCCGTAACCCAAACCAAAGCCAGTAAAAGATGGTTTGTTAAGCCAAGTTTTGGTAGCATTAAATATAAAATCGCCTACAATAGAGGCATTATAGGTAAAATTTAAATGGTTTTTCTTGTAAAACTCATAGTCTAATATTCCAGTAGCTTTTACATAGGAGTTGCCACTTATACCTAAAAAATCGTATCCATAAAAAGATCTGATATTATTGGTATCTTTAAATCCATATCCTCCTAATACAAAATCAAAATAAGGTAGGGTAGAGTAACCTACTTTAAAACCACCTTCATTTTGAATAATAAATGAAACTTTATTTAAAGGCGTAAAAGCTATTCCCATATCTGCTTTTGCTATCGAGAATTTTGTAAATTGATTGGTGTAATTGGTTGAATCAAAATAATAATTAAAAGCCCCTTTAAAATACCAACCTTTTTTCGGAAAAAATTTATTGTCAAAGGTGTCATGTTGAAGATAGCCAAAGAAAGATAAATAATTACTATTTTCAATGGTTTTGTTAGCTTGTGGTAAATTATCAGATCTTAATCTTAAATTTTGAAATTCAATTCCGCCACCCACAGTATATTTTCTTAAAAAAGCAGTTTGGACAAAAATTTTATTGACCACACTTGCGTAATCTAAATTAATTTTATCAAAGGAATCATTTAAAAATGAACTAGTTCCAAATGCCGTATTCACATTTTTATTAAATTTATTTTGGGTAGAAGATATTCCAAAACTGAAATAATACCCATTGTCAATTAAATAATTAAAATCATATCTGAAATTATCACCAAGAATAATATCTAAGGAAACCATGTCGTTTTTTGAAAACAGCTTTTTATGTGTAAGGTTTAGTAATGCGCCACTTTTATACAATTCGTCAAAATGTAAGGCAAATTTTAAAAAGGTGTTGATTTTATTTTCTCTTAAGCTTATAAATACATCTTTATCGTTAAATTGATATTTTACGGAACTAAAATTTTGTGTATTACTTAAGTTTTGAATCCCGTTTTGAAAATCTTGGAAACTGATTTTACTATTAGGTTTGAATCTTAATTTCCCTAAAACATAAGCTCGGGTGTAGTTTTTCAATTCCGTAAAAGCAATATTTCCAATGCGAATAGAATCTTGTACTACTTTTATGTTTGGTTTTTGATACGTAGTGTTTTGAAAAGCCACCAATTGATCTAAAAATTTTCTTGCTTCATTTTCACCATTGGCTATTATTTTTTTACCATTTTCAAAGGATAACACATTAAACCCTTTTATGTCGGGTTTTAAATAAATGTTAGTAAGTTTTCGTTTACTTTCCATTTGTGCTTGTGTGTTAAAATTTGAAATTTGTCCAAAAATAGTGGTAATTCCTTGTAATTCTTTTCTGGTTTTTAGCGCTTCTTGTACATCTACACCAATAATAAAATTTGCACCTAATTCTCTTAGTTTTTCTACCGGATAATTGTTTGTTACGCCGCCATCTATTAATAATCTCCCTTCAATTTCGATTGGATAAAAAACACTCGGAATAGAACTACTAGCCACCAACGCTTGTGGAAAAATACCTTTGTCTAATACTACTTCTTCACCGGTTTCTATATCAGTAGCCATGCAAAAAAAAGGAATAGGGAGTTTTTTGAAATCCCTTGTATTTCTGACATGATAACTTAATTTTGATAAAAAGTTGAAATTATACACTCCTTTTGAAAGTGCATTTGGAGTTTCTAATTTAAAGTTTTTAAAAGGCAACACTAAAGCATATACATCATCGTTTCTTTTGTTGATTAGAATTTTTGATTTTCTTGGAATATTATCTTGAACTAAATCATCAATGGATAGGGTATTGAAGATGGAATCCAATTGTTTTCCTGTATAGCCAGAAGCATACATTCCACCAATAATCGCTCCCATACTTGTTCCGCCAATATAATCGATTTTGATACCTAAAGAATCAATAACTTTCAGTACACCAATATGCGCCAAACCTTTTGCACCACCGCCAGAAAGGACTAAGCCAATTTTTGGTTTTGGATTATTTTCTTGTGCGTTTGTAGAAAAAGAACCAAGTAAAAAGAGCCAAATAAAAAGTATCATAAAAGAAAATTTACCACGAATGTGATTCACTTGATTCTTTTTACTTTTCACTTGGCTCTTAAACATATGTTATTCTTTTTTGTAAAAGTCGGTAATTTTTTTTGCTTTTGAAAGTCCTATAACGTCAGAAATTTCTTTTTCTGTGGCTTCTTTTACTCTTTTTAAACTTTTAAAGTGCGTAATTAATGAAATCATGGTTTTTTCACCAATTCCTGGAATACCTTCAACCGAAGAATTTAAGGCCGATTTACTTCTTTTGTCTCTGTGATGTGTGATACCAAATCGGTGCGCTTCATTTCGTAATTGCTGAATTATTTTTAAGGTTTCACTTTTCTTATCTAAATATAAAGGAATCGGATCATCTGGATAAAATAATTCTTCCAAGCGTTTGGCAATTCCGATAATGGCAATTTTCCCACGTAAACCTAAATCTTCTAAACTTTTTAAAGCGGAAGACAATTGGCCTTTTCCTCCATCAATAATAATTAATTGCGGAAGTGGTTCTTTTTCGTCAAGTAATCTTTTGTACCTTCTATAAACGACTTCTTCCATCGAAGCAAAATCATTCGGACCTTCAACGGTTTTGATATTAAAATGGCGATAGTCTTTTTTGCTTGCTTTTCCATCTTTAAAAACCACACAAGCCGAAACCGGATTCGTTCCTTGAATGTTCGAATTATCAAAACACTCAATATGTCGCGGTTCTACAGAAAGACGTAAATCCTTTTGCATTTGCGCCATTATTCGATTGGTGTGTCGATCCGGATCAACAATTTTGATTTGTTTCAATTGATCCATACGGTAATATTTGGCATTGCGTTCTGATAAGTTTAAAATTTCTTTTTTATCGCCCAATTTTGGTACCGTGACTTTAATTTGTTCTCCCAAATCGATTTCAAAAGGCACAATAATTTCACGAGAAGTTAAAAAGAAGCGTTCTCGAATTTCAACAACCGCTAATTCTAATAATTCTTGGTCTGTTTCGTCTAATTTTTTCTTTAATTCTAAAGTGTGCGAACGAATAATCGCTCCATGTGAAATCTGTAGAAAATTCACATAAGCCATGGTTTCATCTGAAATGATCGAAAACACATCAATATTGGTGATTTTTGGATTTAAAATGGTCGATTTCGCTTGGTAATTTTCTAAAACTTCAATTTTTTCTTTGATTTTCTGAGCTTCTTCAAACTTCATATCAGCCGCTAAATCATGCATGTGATTTTTGAAATCTTTTAAACTTTCCTTGAAGTTTCCTTTTAAAATTTCTCGAATTGCAGTAATCTGAGTTTGATACTGTTCTTGAGTTTCATAACCTTCACAACCGCCTTTACAATTTCCAATATGATATTCTAAACACACTTTGTATTTTTCTGCACGAATGTTGGTTAACGACAAATCGAAATTACAAGTTCGTAACGGATACAATTCTTTGATTAATTCCAATAAAGTATTTACGGTTTTAAAACTGGTGTAAGGTCCAAAATATTCGGAGCCATCTTTTATCATTTTTCGAGTGGGAAAAACTCTTGGAAATGCTTCTTTTTTGATGCAAATCCACGGATAGGTTTTATCATCTCGTAACAATACATTATAACGAGGTTGTAAGGTTTTAATTAAATTATTTTCCAATAGTAACGCATCGGTTTCTGTTGGAACAACTATGTGTTTGATAGAGACAATTTTTTTTACTAAAACAGAAGTTTTATAATTGTCGTGGTTTTTAGTAAAATAGGATTGAACGCGTTTTTTTAAATTTTTCGCTTTTCCAACATATAAAATTTTCCCTTCCTTATCATAATATTGGTATACTCCAGGATTATCTGGTAAGGTTTGGATTTGGAGTTCGAGTGGTG
>CAZULO010000151.1:2548-7398 GCA_964621245.1 uncultured Flavobacterium sp. | reverse complement strand
TTCAATATCATTTATAGGAATTATTGGTTTAGAAACTAATTCCAGCGTTAAAGTTGCGATTTGAAAACAAATATTTGAAAGTAAAACTCGTACATAAATGATGTTGTTTCCCTGAACTAAATTGTAAGTTGTAAAGTTATTAATTTTGTCTGCTGCAATTTGGTTTTGCGCTCCATTCAATGTGCTGTAATAGTTAAAATTATAATTTAAACTATTCGCTAAATTTAAACGATATTGAGATAAATTATTAATTTCAATGTTGTCGTCTAGTAAATCACAAACAGATGTTGAAAAATTTTGAGTTACTATATCACAAGTATAATCACAATTATTAAATGTAATGTCAAATCCTGGGCCAGCATCATTATCTATTGCGGGAGGAATATTTGAAATGCAATTAGTATTTAAATTACCGTAATTTATAACTACTCCAACATTATAATTTGAATTTACAATATTTGGAAAGTTGGATAAATTTAAATCGAAACAAAATGTTTTATTAACCAAATCAATATTTGTTGGATTTGAATTGGTATATACTATGTTTTGATTCTCATTAAATATATTTAAGATTATAGATGATACTGTAGTGGTATTTACACCTGTGTTTGGAACCGTAAATGTCCCACAAACATTTAATGGAGTTGTTGGGCAATTAACAGTAAGTGGATTTAAAGCAATGGATCCTTGATTACTATAATTAGAATGTTGTATACAAAGGTCATCTATGTACACGTAGGCAAAATGAACTCCATATAAACAATTTCCTGAAATAAATTCAATTCTAAAATTTTGTAAATTTGGGATAGAGGAAATATCTAATTTGCAGGTTTGCCATTCATTAGTGTAACCAATATCTATTCCAGAATTAGTTCCTGATGTGTAACTAAAATTACAATCATCCTGATTTGCTATGAGTGCAAATTCACTCACTATCTCCTCGTTATTATTAATGATACGAGCTCTAAAGTATGGTTTTTCTTCTTCGGAATGATTTGTGCATTCAAATATAGCTTTATAGTTAAATAATAACTCCGTTTCATTATTGTTTTTAAATCGATATGAATGTACCGTTTTCAGTGTTAGATCTATTTCCATTCCAGCAGAAGTGTTATGGTTTAACGATCTTCCTACTCTTAGTGTTTTTTGTTCAAAACCATTTATATTTCCTATAAATTGATCTATATAATTACTGGGTACGGTTACACAATTTCTCTTTGAGTTTGATTGGGTTAGAGTAGGAATGGAAGTGTCGAAAAAATTGCCTATGAATTCTTCTGTATTAAAATTTTTCAAAACATTTTCTCCGCCTATATTTTCATGGTCTTCAAATCCACCATTTGTACAAATCTCAGTGGCTATTGGATTGTTAGGGAAAGCTTTTATTTTTTTAAATTCAGAATTTTTTTTTAATAATTCAAGATTCTTTCCAACACTACAATACTTATCTTTTGACATAGAGATTCTAGAAAAAAATGTTTTTCCTTTTTGTTGTGAAAAAACATTTAATGATAAAAAAAGGAGTAGATATAATGGGGTTAAATTCTTCATTATTTTAGAGTTTAACCAAAAATAAGAAATTTCATTCAGTTAATAAAGTTTTTTGAGATTTATTTGCTTCAAAAAATATTCAAATTTCAGTTTCAAATAAATAAAATTATCTTTGTCAAAACATTTCTTCTGAAATCACTATTAAAATTTTATTTGCGTAAGTAAATAGCAGTTTTATTTAAGTGAAGGAAAGGTTATCCTAAAAATAAAGTTACACTTTTGAAAGATCTTTTACTCATTACACCGCCTTTTACTCAATTGAATACGCCTTATCCCGCAACGGCTTATATCAAAGGGTTCTTAAATACCAAAAACATTTCCGCTTTTCAAATGGATTTAGGTATAGAAGTGATTTTAGAATTGTTTTCCAAAACAGGACTTCAACAAATTTTTGATGCTGTTAATACTCCAAATCATTTAACTGAAAACGCACAAAGAATTTACACCTTAAAACAAGATTACATCAATACTATTAATGCGGTAATCGCTTTTTTACAAGGAAATAATCCTACGCTTGCGCGACAAATTTGTAGTGGTAATTTTCTACCAGAAGCTTCTCGTTTCAATCAATTAGATGATATGGAATGGGCTTTTGGAAACATGGGGATGCATGACAAAGCCAAACATTTAGCTACGTTATATCTAGAAGATTTATCCGATTTTATTGTGGAAGGTGTCGATGAAAATTTCGGATTTAGTAGATATGCAGAACGTTTAGGCCGAAGTGCGAATTCTTTCGATGAATTATATACGACATTACAAAATCAACCTACATATATTGATAATATTACACTTCAAATTTTAGAAGGAAGACTAAAAGAAGTACAACCAAAACTCGTACTAATTTCTGTTCCCTTTCCTGGGAATTTATATAGCGCTTTTCGTAGTGCGCAATTCATAAAAGCCAATTTTCCTGAAACCAAAATTGCTATGGGTGGCGGTTTTCCAAATACCGAATTACGTAGCTTAAAAGATGTCAGAGTTTTTGAGTTTTTAGATTTCATAACTTTAGATGATGGCGAATTACCTGTCGAATTATTATTCGAAGCAGTTTGTCAGACTGAGCCTGTCGAAGTCCAATTTAAGAGAACATTCCTTCTAGAAAATAACGAAGTCGTTTACAAAAACAACTCCAAAAAACACGATTATAAACAAGCAGATGTAGGTACACCAGATTATTCGGATTTACTTTTAGATAAGTATATTTCTGTAATTGAAATCGCAAATCCCATGCACAGTTTATGGAGTGACGGACGTTGGAATAAACTTACGATGGCACACGGATGTTATTGGGGTAAATGCACATTTTGCGATATTTCTTTAGATTACATCAAAATTTATGAACCCATTGCGGCCAAAATTTTAGTCGATCGGATGGAAGAACTCATCGCTCAAACGGGTGAAACGGGTTTTCATTTTGTAGATGAAGCCGCGCCGCCAGCTTTAATGCGAGAAGTAGCTTTAGAAATTTTAAAACGGAAGCTGGTAGTAACGTGGTGGACGAATATTCGATTTGAAAAAAGTTTTTCTTACGATTTATGTGTGTTGTTAAAATCCTCAGGTTGTATAGCCGTTTCTGGTGGTTTGGAAGTCGCTTCAGATCGATTGTTAAAACTTATTGATAAAGGGGTTACGGTGGAACAAGTCGCAAAAGTGACACATCATTTTACAGAAGCTGGTATTATGGTACACGCGTATTTAATGTACGGCTATCCCACACAAACGATTCAAGAAACTATTGATAGTTTAGAAATGGTCCGACAATTATTCGAATTAGGCATCGTACAGTCTGGATTTTGGCACCAATTTGCCATGACAGCACATGCTCCTGTAGGAATAAATCCAGAAGCTTTTGGCGTAATTCCACAATTAAATGAAATTTCTTTTGCTAATAACGACATTCAATTTAAAGATAAAACAGGAATCAATCACGATAAGTTTAGTTTCGGATTAAAAAAATCATTGTTCAATTTCATGCATGGCTTGTGTTTTGATTATGACTTACAAGATTGGTTTGACTTCAAAATCCCTGCTACTACAATATCGGCTGATTTTATGTCGCGCGCTATTGCAAATGCAACCGATTTTACGATTAAGCCCAATGCAAAGCTAGTTTGGATCGGAAAAACACCAATTACTACTTTCTTTACGAAAACCAAAAAAGGGAAATCTTGGGAAATGGCACAACTTATTTTTCATTTTAAATCAGAAACGGTAGAAATTAATCTCGATCAAGCCATAGGAAAATGGTTGGTAAAAGTATTGGAAAAACTCGCAGAAAACAGCATAACGCTAAAAGATTTTAAACTAGAATTTGAAGCAGAATTTGAAGATTTTGAATTGTTTTGGTTTTCGAAACCGATGCAAACTTTAAAGAATTCAGGCTTGTTGGTTTTGTAGTGGTTAGTGTTAATTATTTTTATATAATTTATATTTTTTAGTTATTTTTTAATATTTGTTTATAAAAAATATGTTTTTATTATTTTTTTATTATATTTAAAAAATAATAGCGACCCCTATTTATGAATAAATTAGTCAATAAGTTTAAAAATTCTACCTATTTTAAGGTAATTTCTCTAGTTTCATTAGTCTCCATAGGACTTTTGACTATTGTTTTGGCTTTGTATTTTTATATGCGGGTACAAGAAAAAGAAATTTTTAAATCCAGTAAAGAATTGTACCATAATGAAATTAATTCTTTACTTAAATTAAATGCGGAATCTTATAATGCTGTAATTAATGATGTAACTTATTGGGATGAATTTGTTGATTTCACTCAAACCAGAAATCTAAAATGGTTCAATACGTCTATCTCTATTTTAATTGATACCTATAAAGTAGAACATTTGTCAGCCTATTCAAGCGAGGGTGAGTTTATTACAAAGGTTTCGACCTTAAAAATCAAAACTAAAAATTTTATTCCTAAAGAAGTTTTTAAACGAATTAAAGAGAAAAAAATAGATAAATTTTATTTGAGAATTCCAGAAGGTATTGTAGAAGTATACGGCGCTTCCATTCATCCATCTGATGATCCATTCAAAAATAAAACCAAATCAGCCGGTTATTTCTTCATGACTCGTCTTATAGATCGAGATTATTTCGCCAATATTGAAGAAATTTGTAGTTCTAAAATAAAATTTTATGAAGGCAATGAAATAGCAAGAAAAACGGTATTTACTACAATTCCTTTGAAGGATTATAAGAATCAAGAAATTGCCACCTTATATTTTAAAAGATCTTACACTATTGATTTTTACATTACAAAAAGTATTTTAGGCGTAATGGCTATTGCTATTGTA
>CAZULO010000151.1:0-2448 GCA_964621245.1 uncultured Flavobacterium sp. | reverse complement strand
CCTATGAATGCCATAGTTGGTTTTTCAGATTTGCTATTGGATGTTAAAATTACAGAAGAAGAAAAACAAGAATTTGTCCGAATTGTACAGTATAATAGTAGAAGTTTGTTAAGTATAGTTGACGATTTAATTGAAATGTCTAAAATTGATTCCGATTTAATTCAGCCCAATTACAGTGCCGTAAGAATTGAAAAAATCGTGAAAGCGGCTTATGAATCGGCTACTTTCTCAAATAAAAATTCAAATGTTGAGGTTAAGTTACAAGAATCAAACACGAAAATTAGCCATAATATTGTAACAGATGTGGTGAAATTGAATCAGATTCTTATCAATTTACTAAACAATGCTTTAAAGTTTACTGAGGAAGGTTATGTAATTTTAGATTATGATATTTCTCTAGAAAAACAGGAAATCATTTTTCAAGTTAAAGATTCTGGAATCGGAATGCCTGAAGCTTTTAAAGACAAAATTTTTAAACGATTTAATAAAATTAATGCTAAAAATATTTCTTCAAATGAAGGATTAGGATTGGGATTAGCCATTACGAAATCCTATGTTGAAATGTTAGGTGGTTCTATTTCGGTAGAAACAAAAGAAGGATTAGGGTCTACTTTTACTTTCACTATTCCTTTGCAATATGCACAAGATGTGAGTCCTGAAGAGGTTAAAGTTCTTCAAATTGAAAATTATGAATTAGGGAATGAAGAAATTGTTTTAGTTGCCGAAGATGACAATATTAATTATAAACTAATTGAACGTTTACTTCAAATTTTTAATTTTCAAGTGATTCGTGCAAAAGACGGTTTAGAAGCTGTTGAAATTTGTAAAACGAATTCTGAAATTGATTTGGTTTTTATGGATATTAAAATGCCAAATTTAGATGGATATAGCGCTTTCCAAGAAATTAGAAAATTTAATACTTTCTTACCAATTATTGCGCAAACTTCTTATTCATTTCCTGAAGAAGTGGAGAAAATCAAAGCCTTAGGTTTCAATGATTTTATTTCTAAACCCTTAGAAAAAGAACGATTATATGAATTAGTAAAAAAATACTTCAACAAGTAGCATTATCGCACTATTAATTTTAGAAATTCTTAGTCATAAATTTTACGAAAACGTTTTCTTTTCCTTATTTTTACGCTCAAATTATATGTAATTATGAGCAAACCTTATAAAATTTCAGTAAACCAAGATCAGGTTTTTAACCTTACTGAAAACAGCTTAACGACTTTAGATGCTGTAAGTGTAGAAGAAAATCATTTTCATATTCTAAAAGAAAATACTCCTTTCCAAGCAGAAATTATCACTGCCGATTTCAATTCAAAAAAATATTCAGTAAAAGTAAATGGGAATACATACGATATTGCTATTGCCAACGAATTAGATTTACTTATTGAATCGATGGGAATTGCCGTTGGTGCTGGTAAAGTTGTTAATGAAATCAAAGCGCCAATGCCTGGATTAATCTTAGAAGTTTGCGTAGCAGTTGGACAAGAAGTTACTGAAAATGAACCGTTATTAATTCTAGAAGCTATGAAAATGGAAAACACATTAATGTCGCCTCGTAGTGGAAAAATTAAAGCTATTGCCGTTGAAAAAAGCAACGCAGTAGAAAAAGGACAATTGTTAATTGAGTTTGAATAAAATTCAGTGTTCAGTCTCAGTTTTGAGTATTCAGTTATGCGGATTGTAACACTGAGCGGTGTTGAAATGTTTTCGAAAAAAATACAATAAAAAATCTTTGTGTCTTAGTGCCTTCGTGGCAAAACATAGTTTAAATGAAAAAAATATTAGTTGCAAATAGAGGTGAGATTGCCATTCGAGTAATGCAAACTGCCAAAAAAATGGGAATTAAAACGGTTGCTGTATATTCTACAGTGGATAGAAATTCGCCACACGTAAAATTTGCTGATGAAGCGGTTTGTATTGGTGAAGCACCATCGAATCAATCGTATTTATTAGGCGATAAAATTATAGAAGTTTGTAAAGAATTAGGCGTAGATGGAATCCATCCAGGTTACGGATTTTTGAGTGAAAATGCAGATTTCGCAGAATTAGCCGAAAAAAATAACATTACATTCATCGGACCAAAATCTAAGGCGATGAAAGTGATGGGAAGTAAATTAGCCGCGAAAGAAGCCGTGAAAGCTTTCAATATTCCTATGGTTCCAGGATTGGATGAAGCGATTACAGATATCGCTTTAGCGAAAAAAGTTGCTGCAGAAATCGGATTTCCTATTTTAATCAAAGCCTCAGCAGGTGGAGGTGGAAAAGGAATGCGTATCGTAGAAAACGAAACCGAATTTGAATCGCAAATGGACAGAGCAATTTCTGAAGCGACAAACGCTTTTGGAGATGGTTCGGTTTTTATTGAAAAATATGTGGGTTCTCCACGTCATATTGAGATTCAAGTAATGGCGGATAGTCATGGCAATATTTTGTATTTGT
>CAZULO010000150.1:0-7400 GCA_964621245.1 uncultured Flavobacterium sp. | reverse complement strand
CCCATTTTGGTCACAAAAAAAATCCTGTTTTCACAGGATTTTTTCTTTTTTTATCGTTCGTTTGATTTTTTTACATATATTTGTTTAAACTTTTGAAGAAAAAGATGAACAATATAAAATCTACATTCAGTATTAAGGACTTGGAAAACCTTTCAGGTATCAAAGCACATACCATCCGCATATGGGAAAAAAGGTATGAATTGCTGGAACCTATGCGTACGGATACGAATATAAGATTGTACGATATCAAGAATTTACAAAAACTGCTAAATGTTGTATTGCTTACTAATTTCGGGTATAAAATTTCCAAAATATCAAAACTAAACCAAGAAGAAATTGAAAAATTTGTTCTGAAAATTCAAACTCAAAAAACAGTCAATAACCATGTTTTAAGTAATTTAAAAATGGCTATGTTGAATTTTGATCAATCACTTTTCGTTAAAACTTACAATGAGTTATTAAGTGAGAAAGATTTTAGTAGTGTGTTTTTCGAAACATTTATTCCGTTATTAGAAGAAATCGGTGTGCTTTGGACAACCAACACTATATCACCAGCACATGAACATTTTATTTCTCACTTAATCAAACAGAAAATTTTAATTGAAATTGAGAAATATCAAATTCAACAAAATGAAGTTTCAGATCAAACTTATATTTTATACCTACCTTTTAACGAAATACACGATTTAGGTTTATTATTTTTACACCACGAAATTATAACCAAAGGACATCATTCTGTATATTTAGGGAGAAGTTTACCTATAGAAAATTTAATTGAGTTAAATAATCATTTCAAAAAAATCACCTACATCACCTACTTAACAGTAGAGCCAAATGAAGATGAAATTGAAAATTACATTAACGATTTTAAAAATGCTGTTTTATCTAATAATACAAACGAATTACTTATATTTGGTAGAAAAGCACAAACTATTAATCCAGCTATACTGCCGCACAATATAAGATCTATAGAGAACATTAAAGATTTCTTAGCTTTACTTTAAACCAACAACCCAATAAATACGTAATTAATACTATATGCCAAAAACAATACAAATAATAGGTTCTGGGTTTTCCTCCTTAGCCGCGGCTTGCTATTTAGCTAAAGAAGGATATCAAGTAACCATTGTTGAAAAAAATAACAGCTTGGGCGGAAGAGCCCGTCAATTTACTGAAAAAGGATTTACGTTTGACATGGGACCTTCTTGGTATTGGATGCCTGATGTATTTGAAAGCTTTTTTGCCGATTTTAATAAAAAACCGTCTGATTATTATTCTTTAGAAAAACTTTCTCCAGGATATCGCGTATTTTTTGAAAATCAAGAACATTTTGATGTTTCAGATGATTTAGCGACTATTATTGCTGATTTTGAAAAAATTGAAAAAGGAAGCGGAAAACAATTAGAGAAATTTATTTCAAATGCAAAAAGCAATTATGAAATAGCCATTAAAGATTTGGTATACCGACCAGGTGAAACTATATTTGAATTAATTACACCGAAAACCGCATTAAAATTAGACCAGTTTTTTTCTAATATTAAAAGAGATGTTAGAAAAAAGATCAAGAATAAAAATTTACAACAAATTTTAGAATTTCCAGTTTTGTTTTTAGGAGCAAAACCATCCGACACGCCATCTTTTTATAATTTCATGAATTATGCCGATTTTGGATTAGGAACTTGGCAACCAAAAAATGGTTTTTTTGATGTGATTGAAGCAATGATTACCTTAGGAACCGAATTAGGAGTTACCTATCAAACCAATTGTAACGTTGAAGAAATCATAATCGAAAACAACAAGGCAATAGGAATTCAAATCAATGGAACCAAATATTTCTCTGATGTAGTACTTTCTGGTGCAGATTATCATCACACGGAAACGTTACTTCCTAAAGAAAACAGACAATACACAGAGTCCTATTGGGAAAAGAAAACGTTTGCCCCATCTTCCCTTTTATTTTATGTAGGTTTTGATAAAAAATTGAAAAATGTTTGTCATCATAATTTATTTTTTGATACCGATTTCAACAAACACGCACATGATATTTACGACCAACCGCAATGGCCTGAAGAGCCCTTGTTTTATGCCAATTTCACATCACTTACCAATCAACATACCGCACCTGAAGGTTGTGAAAATGGCTTTTTTTTAGTACCAATTGCCCCTAATTTAGAAGACTCTGAAGCTTTACGTGATAGTTACTTTGAAAAAATAATTTTCAGATTTGAAGCTATCACGAAACAAGAAGTGAGAAAAAACATTATCTTTAAAAACTCGTTTTGTGTGAATGATTTTAAATCGGAATACAATTCGTATAAAGGAAATGCATATGGAATGGCGAACACCTTATTACAAACCGCTGTTCTTCGTCCTAAACTGAAAAGTAAAAAAGTTAAAAATTTATATTTTACCGGACAGTTAACGGTTCCAGGACCAGGCGTTCCACCCGCATTAATATCAGGTAAATTAGTCGCACAATTAATACAAAAATATCAATAAATGAAAGCATTATTTGACACCATTTCTTACGCATGTAGCGTGAATGTAACAAAAGCTTACAGCACCTCATTTTCTTCTGCAGTGAAAATGTTAGGACCATCTATCAGACAAGATATTTATAACATATATGGTTTTGTTCGCTTTGCAGATGAAATTGTAGATAGTTTTCACGAGTATGATAAAGCCTTTTTATTTGAAAAATTTGAAATAGAACTAGCTGATGCGTTAACTCATAAGATAAGTTTAAATCCGATTTTAAATTCTTTTCAATACACAGTTCACAAACATAAAATTAGTCAAGATTTAATTGATTCTTTTATGAAAAGTATGAAATTAGATTTGGTAAAACAAGAATACAAAACCACCGAAGAATACCATGATTATATATATGGAAGTGCCGATGTGGTAGGTTTAATGTGTTTGATGGTTTTTGTAAATGGAGATGAAAAGAAATACAACGAACTAAAAGACGGTGCCATGAAATTAGGTTCTGCTTTCCAAAAAGTAAATTTTTTACGTGATTTAAAAGCGGATTTTGAAGAATTAAATCGAACCTACTTTCCAAATACGGATTTGACAAAATTAACCGAATCTTCAAAACAAGAAATAATTGAAGATATTGAAGCGGATTTCAAAGCGGCTTATGAAGGAATTCTACGTTTACCAATAGAAGCTAAATTTGGAGTTTATACGGCTTATCGCTATTACAAAAGACTATTAACAAAACTAAAAGCAACACCTTCAGCAGAAATTAAAAATACGAGAATTCGGGTTCCGGACTACCAAAAAGTAGAACTACTAGCCCGTTGTTATGTAAAATACCGATTAAATTTATTGTAAATTACGATTTACGATTTGGGATTTACGATTTGGGATTTACGATTTGGGATTTATGAAGTTAAAATTTAAATTAAAAAAATAAAATTATGTGGTTATATATTATAGTATTTATACTAACTTTTTTCGGAATGGAATTTATGGCGTGGTTTACGCACAAGTATGTAATGCATGGCTTTTTGTGGAGCTTACATGCCGATCATCACAGGAAAGATCACGATTCGTGGTTTGAAAGAAATGATGCATTCTTCATTTTTTATGCCGTAGTAAGTATGACGTTTTTCTTTTTATGGCAAAATGGCATTTTAACTATAGGATTAGCAATTGGTTTAGGTATTTTCGCTTACGGATTAACTTATTTTTTAGTTCACGATATCTTTATTCATCAACGATTTAAGTTATTTAGAAATGCTAATAACAAGTATGCACGCGCTTTAAGAAGAGCGCACAAAATGCATCACAAACATTTAGGAAAAGACAAAGGCGAATGTTTCGGAATGTTATTATTTCCATTTAAACATTACAAAAACGCATAAAAAAAAGCTCCAAATGGAGCTTTTTTTTATCAATTAATTATTTCTTATTAATAACTATTTTTCTATTTCTCGCATATTTTCCATTTTCTTATACGCTAAGAAACCTTTAATATCTTCGAAATGTTCTTTTACACGTTTGTTACCGAATTCGAAAACTTTTGTGGCTAATCCGTCTAAGAAATCACGATCGTGAGAAACTAAGATTAAAGTACCATCAAAATCACGTAAAGCATCTTTAATGATATCTTTTGTTTTCATATCTAAGTGATTTGTTGGCTCATCTAAAATTAAAACATTAACCGGTTCTAACAATAGTTTTATCATAGCTAAACGTGTTTTTTCTCCCCCAGAAAGTACTTTCACTTTTTTCTGAATGTCGTCACCTTTGAACATGAAAGCACCTAATAAATCTTTAATTTTGGTACGAACATCACCAACGGCAATATGATCAATTGTTTCAAAAATAGTCATTTCACCATCTAATAATGCCGCCTGATTTTGTGCAAAATAACCAATTTGAGAATTATGTCCGATTTCTAACTTACCACCATCATAGTCAATTTCTTTCATTATTGCTTTAATCATAGTCGATTTTCCTTCACCATTTTTACCTACAAAAGCTACTTTTTGTCCGCGTTCAATTACCATATTGGCTTCATGAAACACCACATGATCACCATATTTTTTTGACAAACCTTCCACAACCACAGGATATTGACCAGAACGTGGCGAAGGTGGAAATTTTAACTTTAGGGCAGAAGTATCCACTTCATCCACTTCAATTGGAACAATTTTTTCTAACATCCTCACACGAGATTGAACCGCATCTGTTTTAGAAAATGTACCTCTAAAACGATCAATAAAAGCCTGATTGTCTGCAATAAATTTCTGTTGCTCATCAAATGCTTTTTGCTGGTGAATTCTTCTATCTTTTCTTAACTCTAAATATTCAGAATAAACTGCTTTATAATCGTAAATTCTACCCATTGTCACTTCAATAGTACGATTGGTAATGTTATCTACGAAGGTTTTATCGTGAGAAATTACCATTACGGCCTTGGCTTGCGTCATCAAGAAATCCTCTAACCATTGAATACTTTCCATATCCAAGTGATTGGTAGGCTCATCTAATAAAATTAAATCTGGCTTCTTTAAAAGAATTTTTGCTAATTCGATACGCATTCTCCAACCTCCTGAAAATTCGGATGTTTTTCTAGTAAAATCTTCACGTTCAAAACCTAAACCTTTTAATACTTTTTCGACTTCAGCTTCATAATTGATTTCTTCAATCGCATAATATTTTTCAGAAAGTTCCGATACACGTTCAATTAATTTCATATACGCATCACTTTCATAATCCGTACGAACTGTTAATTGTTCATTAATTTCGTCAATTTCTTTTTTCATATTTAACACTTCGGCAAAAGCCTTGGCGGTTTCCTCCATTACAGTACAGTCGTCTGCATGTAATAAATGTTGTGGCAAATACGCAATGACTGCATCACTTGGAGCAGAAATTCCTCCACGAGTAGGCTTATTTTCACCGGCAACAATTTTTAATAAGGTTGATTTTCCAGCACCATTTTTACCCATAAGGGCAATTTTATCATTCTCGTTAATAGCAAAAGTTACGTCGCTAAAAAGGGTAGTTCCGCCAAATTCTACGGCGATATCGTTAACTGTAATCATTTATTTTGGGTAAAAGGTTTTGGGTAATGGGTTAAAGGGTTAAGGAATTGTATAGTATACAAAACTTTTCACTCTTTACTAATCACTAGTTACTAGTTACTAAAATTACATATTCATTTTAAAATCCTCAATGACATCGCGGACTTTCATAAAATCATCTTCTTCAATAAACAACTCTATAATAGCAGCACCGCCCGAATTTTGTTTGTTTTCACGTTGTTCCACCGTTACATTTTCATTTGTAACAACAGTTTGTAATTTGTTGGCAATACTTTCTTTACCAGAAAAAATTTTAATAAGTCCCATATGTTTTACTTGGATTTTTGAGGTGCAAAGATAGGATAATAAGTCAATTAGTCAATTAACAATGTGTCAATGAAAATTAATTTTTTATTTTAAAATTTCTTTCAATTCGAATAGAAATGTATCATTCTCATTTACGCCTAAATGACCTTGATTTTCAAGAGAAAACAACTTGTCATTAGGTTTAAGTAAAGCTTTTAATTTCAAGGAATTCTCGAACGGAATCACATAATCGATATCACCATGAAAAATATAAATTGGAGCTTTTACCTTTTTTATAAACTCGAAAGTTGGGATTTTATATTTGACTATAAAGTTGGGAACTATTGGAAATTTATCTGTAGCTAAGTCTTCTAAACAATAATAGGGAGCTTGTAAAATAAGAGATTTAGGGTTGTTTTCTGAAGCCAAATAAGCAGCCATTCCTGACCCAATGGAATATCCGGAGATGATTATATTTTCTTCTTTATATTGTTTTTTCATTTGCATATATGCGGAAGAAATATCTGAAAACAATTGTTCTTGACTAGAAATTTCGCCTTCACTTTTACCAAAACCCCTATAATCTAAGATAAAAATATCGTATCCTAAACTTGTGTAATAAGCAGCTATATTACCCCAAGTTTCAACCGTTCCAGCATTTCCATGTAAATAAAAAACTAATCCTTTCGGTTTTTCTGTTTGAAAAAGAAGTCCGTGAAGATTTGTCTTATCTAAAGTAGGTATACTAATTTCTTTAAATTTTTGAGTAAATGTAAATTGATGATTTGGATCTAATTTAGTCGCGTGAAAAAACAAAGATTCTTGATTAAAATACAATAAACCAACTATAAGCAAATACAAACTTCCAAAAAGTAAAAGTAAAATTTTAAGAATCGATTTAAGTTTATGCATTTAATTTGATTTTAGTCTTCCATTTCAAAAAATAAAGGCTCAATCATAGTTCTATCGGCTACTGCTTCTACCCTATCAGAAATTTTATTACAAAAAATTAACCGTTGTGATTTGGCAATACTATCAGAAATTCGGTTTGTTTTAGCATCTAATCGCAATTTAAATAATACATCGGCATCATCTACAATAAACATCAATAATCGGTTCACATCAAAACCCGCTGTAGCGAACATCATATCCAAACGATTTGGAGTTCCGATCAAAACATCAATTCCTAATGAAATTTGATTTTTATCCCAATCCATATCGCCTTTATCGTGAGCGCCATACACTCGCAACTGGTTGTATCGGTTGTATTTTCGGAACATTTCAACCATTTCCAACACTTTTTCTTTGGTTTCCACCACAATTAAAGCTCTTGGCGATTCCATAAATGGCTTTTCCAATCGTTGAATCACATTCAAAACAATAGTTGTCGATTTTCCTGATTTTCGATCAGATTGTATTACCGCATCAGCACCACTTTTTATAGTTGAAAAAGTTTCTTGTTGCATCTCGTTGGCTTCAGTTAAACCGTTTTCAATTAGTGCTTCTTGTAAAAGTGGGTTTATTTTTTTTAATTGCATTTTGTATTTTTATTTC
>CAZULO010000149.1:0-7404 GCA_964621245.1 uncultured Flavobacterium sp. | reverse complement strand
AAGTTTTATAAGGTAATTTTAATGAAATTTGAAGTAAAAGTGTACTTTTTCCAATTCCTGGTTCACCACCTAAAAGCGTTAAAGATCCCGGAACCAATCCGCCACCTAAAACACGATTTAATTCGCCATCCGTGGTATTCATGCGGATTTCCTCCGAAGTGGAAATTTCATTTATTTTTAAAGGCTTGGCTACTTTTTTTGTTTCGGAAGTACTAGTTCTCCATGCTTGTTTTTCTTCTTTTTGAATAATTTCTTCCACAATAGTATTCCATTGTTTGCAAGATGTACATTGTCCGAGCCATTTGGCGTAATTGGTGCCACAACTTTGACAGTAAAAAGAAGTTTTAAGTTTTGCCATTTTTTATTTATTCTGAATTTATTACAGAATCTTGTATTTATTTTTGTTAAATCTTTAATTTCAGATTTATTCCTCTTTTTTTGGTTCTTCCGTAGGAGCAGATTCTGTTGGCGTCTCGATAGGAGCTTCTTCCGCTTTCGGTTCTTCTTTTTTACCTTTTAACGCTTCGGCACGATCTAAAATATAAGCTTTTGTTAAATCGCCAATTTCCGCTTTAGTAAAAGCATTTTGATATTCTTTTACGGCTCTTTTGTTTTGACCTATTTTTTCAAAATATAACCCTCTGTGATAGGTTCCTAACATGGTTTTAGGATATTGTTTGTCGGCATAAGCGCCTAAAATTTCTAAGTCACTGTAAGCTTTGTTTTTTAAAATTGCGGCTTCAATAGCTTTAAAATCTGAATATCTTGGTTGTGTTTTTAGGCCTATTTTTTGTTCAATATAGTCGTATTTGTCAATTAAATACTGGGCATATCCGTTTTCAAGTTTTAAAATTTTTTCATTAAATTCTAATTTAGAAATGGGTTGATAGCCATTAAAAACAAAATAAAAAGCACTGGGAATTGCTTCAGCCACTAAGGAGTAATGCGATGTGTTTTGAAAGACATCATATCGATAGGTAACATTTGGGTTTTTAATTTCTTTAACGAAATCATCTAATTTTTTAGTGTTTTCTTGAATTTCTTCTAAATCTGCTTTAGAAGTGGCTTGATAATAAAAAACAGGTTTTTCAATTTTTGATAATCTTGCTGCAATTCTATCAACCATTAAAGGTGCCATTTCTGGAGAAATTGAAATAAAAGCATTAAAAATAGGTTCGTCTTTATATAAATAAAAATTTAAAAATCCGGCTGTCGTGTCATGTCCTGCAATAATTCTGAAAGGTAAAGTTCTATATTTTTCTTGAATATAAGGTAATAATTCGAAACCGATGAATTCAAAAAACTTCGCACCCGATTTCGCTGGTAAACCGTCTTCACCATATTCACTATCATTAAATCGGGTTTCACCATAATTTTGATTAACCGCTACAATGATCATTTCTGGCAAATCGTCCCAATAGTTTCCATATTTTAAAATCCCAGAAAAAGGATCTGCTAAGTATTCGCCATCTAATAATACTAAAATTGGGTATTTTTTTTCTGGACTACTTTCGTAGGAAGCCGGTAAGATTATGGAAAAATTTCTTTCCTCATTTAATTTTTTCGACTGAATTTTATCTTCAACTTTTTGAGCAAAAGTAAGTGTGCTTACTAGGAACAATAGTAGAATAGATTTGATATTCATGATAAACTGATTTTAGACAATAAGGTAGCAATATACTACTTATTTTTGTTTAATATGGGTAATAAAAGGTAAGAAATTAATCCTAAAGCGATAGTGAGTAAGGTTTGAGAAGTCCATACTAAATAGCCAAATGCCGTACCAATTTCTTTTGGAATACCGTATAATAAAAATATAGAAGCGATGGCATAAGGAAAAGCGCCTAAGCCTCCTGGAGAAAAACCTACGGCAAAAGTACCGAAAATAAATCCCATAATTACGATATCAAATCCTATGTGTGCTGTTTCAGGTAAAGCAAAAATAGTGACATAAAACATGGCTAAATAAGAACTCCAAATTAAGAAAGAATGAAAAATATATTCCCACTTTTTATCCATTCTATAGATGCTTAGCATGCCTTCTGTTAAACCAGATAATTTTTCTTTAAGTTGAAGCACTAGTTTCCATTTGGAAAATTTCCAAACTAATCCGAATATAATTATGGATACTATGCCTAATACACCAATTAGAATTAGATTATTGAAGTTGAAATTATGATCAATCAAATATTTGTGAATGGTGTCAAATTGTAAGATAAATCCAATACAAAGAAATAACAGGAAAAGAAGAGAGTCTACAATTCGTTCGGCTACAATGGTTCCGAAGCCTTTATCGAAAGGGACTTGTTCATATTTTTTTAGTATAACTGCTCTTGTAATTTCACCGCTTCTAGGAATGGTTAAGTTCACTAAATACGAAACACAAACAGTAAAAAAATCATTTCTAAATTTAGTGGAATAGCCTAAATGGTTTAAGGCAAATTTCCATCTGTAGGCTCTTGACCAATATCCGACTAAAGATATTAGTAAAGACAAGAAGATATAAAAATAATCTGCTTTAAAAAAGGCGGTTTTGGTTTTTGTAAGTTGCTCTACTGTCATGGTGGTGAATTGGTAATATATAATACCTAATCCAATACCCAGTGGAATAATAGTGCCTAAAGCTTTTTTAAAGGATTCTTTCAAAACTAAGTTAAAGAATTGTCTTTTTCGTTAGGGAAAACCAAACAAGGTTTGAAGGTTTTGGCTTCTTCAAAATCAATAATTCCATAGGCAATAATGATAATGATGTCACCTCGGTGTACTTTTCTGGCTGCGGGTCCATTTAGTGTAATTTCTCCTGTATTTCGTGGTCCTTTAATCGCATACGTTTCTAAACGTTCTCCGTTGTTCACGTTTACGATGGCCACTTTTTCACCTTCCACAATATTCGCGGCTTCTAACAAAGCTTCGTCAATGGTAATACTTCCGATATAATTTAAATCGGCTCCTGTCACAGAAACTCTGTGTATTTTAGATTTTACTACTTGTATTTGCATGGGACAAAGTTAATAAATTCGAATAAAACTATAAATTATTTAATGAAATATTATCTATCAAACGTATATTTTCGATAAAAACAGCTATAAAACCTCTGTAATTGTTGTTTTTTGTTTTTCTTTTACAAGTCAAAAGTGTGTTTTCAGCGGCAATTTCAAAATATTCTAACTTAAAATTAGGGTGTTTTTGAAATGCTTTTGTTACAAAATCTACTACTTCATTTGCCGATTTTGTGCGAAACTTTTCTTGGGCTAGTTGTAAAATTTGATAAATAATTTTCGATTCTTCTCTGGCGTTTTCAGATAAGCGTTCGTTTCTGCTACTCATGGCCAATCCACTAGGTTCTCTAAATATGGCGCAACCAATAATTTCAACTGGAATGCGGTATTTCGATACTAATTTTTTTACTATTTGTAATTGTTGAAAATCTTTTTCTCCGAAATAAGCTTTGGTAGGTTGAATAATTTCAAACAGTTTTTTTACGATCGTGCCTACACCATCAAAATGTCCAGGGCGGTGTTTGCCTTCCATTTGGTTTTCCAATCCATCATAATTGAAAGAGGTTGAAATGGTATTTCCTTCATAAATATCTTCTACACTTGGGGCATAAACAAGTATTTTTGGGCTTAATTGTTCTACTAAAGCGACATCTTTTTCTAGAGTTCTAGGATATTTTAACAAATCATCGGCATTGTTAAATTGCGTAGGATTTACAAAAATACTCAAAACGGTAAGTTCATTTTCAGCTAACGATTGCGATAATAATGACAAGTGTCCTTGGTGTAAAGCGCCCATGGTAGGGACAAAACCAATTTTTTTAACTTGATTTTCCGCTTTGTTTAATTCTGTTTGTAGCTCTTTTTGAGTGTAAAAAATGTGCATAGCTTAATATTATAAAGTGCAAACTTACTATTTTAGTAGATAAGTCCATAAATTTTTATAATTTTGCATATTAAACAAAAATACAACATCAATAATATGAATGACAAGAGGATATTATATGTATCATCTGAAGTAGTGCCTTATTTAGCTGAAAATGAAGTGTCATTACATTCTTATGAACTGCCAAAAATGATAAATGAAGTAGGAGGGCAGATAAGAATCTTTATGCCAAGATATGGAAATATCAACGAACGCAGACATCAATTACACGAAGTAATTCGACTTTCTGGGATGAATTTGGTAGTGAATGATATGGATATGCCTTTAATTATTAAGGTAGCATCTATACCTAAAGAGAGAATTCAGGTTTATTTTATTGATAATGATGAATATTTTAAAAGAAAAGCTACTTTTTCAGATGAAGAAGGTGTTTTGTATCCAGATAACGACGAAAGAGCAATCTTTTTTGCTAAAGGCGTAGTAGAAACGGTAAAAAAACTAAATTGGGTGCCAGATATTATTCATGTACATGGTTGGATGGCTTCTTTATTGCCTGTTTATTTGAAACATTATTACAAGGATGAAGGTATTTTCGAAGATACTAAAATCATAACTTCTGTTTATGCTTCAGATTATGAAGGTGCATTAGATCCTGAAATGATTAACAAATTAGCTTACGATAATATTCCAGCTGATACCATTTCCATATACAAAGAGCCAATTTATAATAACTTGATGAAGGCAACTATTGATCATTCGGACGGAGTTATTATAGCTTCAAACGACTTGTCACCAGATTTAACAAAATATATAGAAACTTCGAAAAAACCTTTTTTACCTTTCACCCCGAAAGAATTGTTTAAAGAAGCATATTTAGATTTTTTAAAAAATAAAGTACAATAATTACAATGAAAAAGATAACAGTAGGATTGTTTTTAATTTTTTCAGTAGTATTTTTCTCTTGTGATCAAGATTTTAATACTATTGGAGCGGATTTAGTGGGAGATGAACACTTTGATTTTGATGTGTACAACCCAAGCTTAAAGGCGTATTCCATTCGTACCAATGAAGTGCAAACCAATAATTTGCCTATAAATCCTTTAGGTTTTTACAATAATCCTTTTTTTGGAACCACAGGCGCTGATTTTGTTACGCAAGTTGGTTTATCAAGAACTCAACCTAAGTTTGGGACGGATATTGAAGTAGAAAATGTCACGTTGTACGTACCTTATTTTAGTAAAGTTGAAACTTCAAATTCTGATGGTTCTAAAGTGTATAAATTAGATTCTATTTTTGGAAATGAACAAAGTAAAATAAAACTTAGTGTGTATGAAAACGGCTATTTTTTAAACAATTTTGATTCAAATACCGATTTTCAAACCAACCAACGTTATTATACTGATGGTTCTTCTAATGGAGGATCTATTGATTTTGATAATTTGAAACGTGGTCATGATGGTTCAGGTAATTCCGTACAAGGTGGAACTCGTTTAAATGATAGTCCAGATGTTGCACAAAATGATCAATTCTTTTTTAGTAAAGAAGAGATTGTAATTTATAAAACTAAATTTAATGCGGTTACTTTAGTACAAGAGTTTGTTGATGCGAATGATGTAGTATTAGCGGATCAAGATGATGTTACTTTACGAGTTGTAAAAGAGCGCTTAGCGCCTGGTATGTACCTAACCTTAAATAAAGAGTTTTTCAAAAAGAAAATATTACAAGCTTCTAACAACAATTTGTTTAACAATAATAATTTTAGACAATATTTTAAAGGGTTGTATTTTAAAACTGAGCAAGTTGCAGGAGAAGAAGGTGCAATGGCAATGCTGAATTTTAATAATGCTAAATTAAATGTTAATTACTTTTCTATTAGTGATGGTGCTTCTGCTGGAACTCCTGCTACTTCTAAAACATATACTATTAATTTAGGTACAAATTCTAGTGGGACTACAGTTTCAATACAAGATTTTTCTTATGCTGGATCATACGATTCAGGATTAACCGCATCTGAAACTAATGCAAATTTTGGTTCAGATTCTAATTTGTACTTAAAAGGAGGAAAAGGTTCAGTTGTTTATCTTGATCTTTTTGGTGATGATAAAGATGATAAAGGTCTGAATAATGACAATGATGCTGATAATGATGACGGGATAAATGATGATGTTACGGATCCAAGCTACAATAATGGGATACCAGATGAATTAGATCAATTAAAATTAAAAGGTTGGTTGATTAATGATGCTTATTTAGAGTTTTATATTGATCAAACAGCTATGGGTGGTGCAAATCAAGTTGAGGCAGAACGATTATATTTATTTGATGCTACCAATCAAAAACAACTTGCAGATTATAGTTTTGATACCAGTACAAGTACCAATTCAAAAAGAAATAAGTTTAATTTTGGGGGTATAATCGAAAGAGATTCAGACCCAATTAGTCCGAAATATAAAAAAGGAATAAAATATAAAATTAGAATCACACAACATATTAATAATATAATTAATAGTAAGAATGAAAATGTGAATAAAAATGTTAAATTAGGATTGTGTGTAACGGAAAATATTGGATTGTTAAATAATTTTTATTTTAAAACACCCGTTACTTTTGCTTCTGGTTCAAGTATTGAGTTTTTCCCTCTTGCTTCAATTATGTCTCAAGAAGGAACAGTGTTACATGGTACAAATCCATCTAATCCTTTAAATGCAGGTAAAAAATTAAAATTAACAATTCATTATACTAAACCAAATTAAACTCTTATATATATGTGTGGAATCGTAGGTTATATTGGTCATAGAGAAGCATATCCAATAATTATAAAAGGATTAAAAAGATTAGAATATCGTGGTTACGATAGTGCTGGTCTTGTTTTATATGATGGTAAAGATTTAAAACTTTGTAAGACTAAAGGGAAAGTTTCTGATTTAGAAGAAAAAGTCGCAAAAGAAATAGCTACTGATGGGCATATTGGTTTTGGTCATACACGTTGGGCCACTCATGGTGTGCCAAATGATGTAAATTCGCATCCACATTTTTCAAATTCTGGAAAATTAGCGATTGTTCATAATGGTATCATTGAAAATTACGAACCGTTAAAAAAAGAATTGATCAAAAGAGGTTATGTTTTTCATTCAGATACCGATACAGAAGTTTTAATTAACTTAATTGAAGATGTACAGAAAACAGACAATTTAAAATTAGGAAAAGCCGTTCAGGTTGCCTTAAATCAGGTTGTAGGCGCTTATGCGATTGTAGTTTTTGATGTGAATAAACCGGACGAATTAGTTTGTGCGCGTTTAGGTTCTCCTTTAGCTATTGGTATTGGTGAAGATGATTATTTTGTAGCTTCAGACGCTTCTCCATTTATTGAATATACTTCTAATGCGATTTATTTAGAAGATGAAGAAATGGCAATTATTCGTTTGAATAAACCCATGAAAGTTCGTAAAATTAAAGATGATTCTTTGGTAGATCCTTACGTTCAAGAATTGCAAATGAATTTAGAGCAAATCGAAAAAGGAG
>CAZULO010000148.1:0-7464 GCA_964621245.1 uncultured Flavobacterium sp. | reverse complement strand
ACGAACCTGCATCTAAACGACCAGAATAAGCACGGAAGAAAGCTAAACGACCTACGAATGGGTCAGTAGCAATTTTAAACGCTAAAGCAGCGAATGGCTCTTTAACATCTGGCTTACGTAATATTTTAGTTTGATCTTCTTCTAATAATTCAGCATCATCAGGGTGAATTCCTGTAATACCTTCTTTATCCATTGGAGATGGTAAGTATTTACATACTGCATCTAACATGAATTGAACTCCTTTATTTTTGAAAGATGAACCAGCAATCATAGGAATAATAGCCATATCCATAGTAGCAGCTCTCAACGCATTGTTGATTTCTTCTTCTGTGATTGAATCTGGATCTTCCATGTACTTGTCAAGTAAGTTTTCATCATAATCAGCAACTGCCTCAATAAGAATATCTCTATACTCTTTTACTTCATCTACCATGTCAGCAGGAATTTCGATAATATCAAAAGTTGCTCCTTGAGTAGCATCATGCCAAACAATCGCTTGGTTTTTTACTAAATCAACAACACCTTTAAAATCATTTTCCTCACCAATTGGTAATGTAATTGCAACTGCATTAGATTTTAACATATCTCTAACTTGTTGACAAACTGCCAAGAAGTTAGAACCTTGACGGTCCATTTTATTTACGAATCCCATTCTTGGAACTCTATATTGATCCGCTAATCTCCAGTTCGTTTCAGATTGAGGCTCAACACCATCAACTGCACTAAACAAGAAAACTAAACCATCCAATACACGTAAAGATCTATTCACCTCTACAGTAAAATCAACGTGTCCAGGAGTATCAATAATATTAAAGTGGTAAGATTGCGATGTTGGCAATACTTTACCTTGCTCAGTTGGGAAATTCCATTCACAAGTTGTAGCAGCAGAAGTAATTGTAATACCTCTTTCTTGCTCTTGTGCCATCCAGTCCATTGTTGCAGCACCATCGTGTACTTCACCAATTTTGTGTGATTTTCCTGTATAGAACAATATACGTTCTGTAGTGGTAGTTTTACCAGCATCAATATGCGCAGCAATACCAATATTTCTCGTGAATTTTAAATCTCTAGCCATTTCTGTACGAATTAAAATCTAAAGTGAGAGAATGCTTTATTAGCATCTGCCATCTTGTGAGTATCCATTCTTTTCTTAACGGCAGCACCTTCTTCTTTTGCTGCTGCTAAAATCTCAGCCGCTAATTTACCAGCCATAGATTTTTCATTTCTTCTTCTAGTGTAAAGAATTAACCATTTAATTGCCATAGATACTTTTCTATCTGGGCGAATTTGCATTGGAATTTGAAATGTAGCTCCACCCACTCTACGTGAACGAACCTCTACGTGAGGCATAACATTTGTTAATGCATCTTTCCAGATTTCTAATGCTGATTTCTCTGCATCTTGTTTTTTTGTTTCAACTATTTCTAAAGCATCATAAAATACTTTAAAAGCTACTGATTTTTTACCATCCCACATTAAGTTATTCACAAAACGTGTTACCAACTGGTCGTTGAATTTTGGATCTGGCAAAAGGGGTCTTTTTTTGGCCGCTCTTTTTCTCATGTCTTTTCTTTAAAGTGTTAAATAATTACTTTTTAGCTGCTTCTTTAGGGCGTTTTGTACCGTATTTAGATCTACGTTGTGTTCTGTCTTTAACACCTGCTGTGTCTAAAGCACCACGCACAATGTGGTATCTAACTCCTGGTAAATCTTTTACCCTTCCACCTCTAACTAATACTATCGAGTGCTCTTGTAAATTATGCCCCTCTCCAGGAATGTATGCATTTACCTCGTTTCCGTTTGTTAAACGAACCCTAGCCACCTTTCTCATCGCTGAGTTTGGTTTTTTTGGAGTCGTTGTGTAAACACGAGTACATACACCTCTTCTTTGAGGACATGAATCTAAAGCCGCCGATTTACTCTTCTTAGTTATTTTGGTTCTTCCTGTTCTAACTAACTGCTGAATTGTTGGCATAATTAAATTTTAATTAAACTTGTTTATTGTTACCTTATTTTAAGGGATGCAAAGGTAGAAAATAATTTTTATTATCCAAACGCTATTATATTTATTTTTAATTTTATAACTTTTTGATAACCAATTTATTGAAAACAGTACCTGAGAAAGATCATTATATCTTAAAACAACAAAATAAATTCAAGAAAAATTACGTTATATTTACCCTATGAAATATGTGCTATTCTTATTTTTATTTTCACCTTATATATATAGTCAGCAGTTTTATTTAAAAATTGAAGGAAATTCTTCAACTGAAAATAAAACTATTGACAGCATCGGTTACATCAAAACTCACAAAGAAATCAAGAATCTTTTAGAGTCTCAACGAAACTTCAATCAAAATTTATTAAATATTGGTTATTTGGAAAACGAATTACTCGAAACCAAAAAAACTAACGATAGTAGTTTTACTTTCTTCTACAAATTAGGAAATCGAACTCGAAACATCGAAATAAAAACAGAACGTCTTTCTAATGAAATTAAAGAAATCTTAAATTTAAAAGCTTCAGAAATTATTCCAATTTCGAATACAGAAAATTATATCAATGAAAAATTAAATATTCTGGAGAAAAAGGGTTTTGCGCAATCTAAAATTAAATTAGACCATTTTAAAAAAACCAACAATCAATTACAAGCTGATCTACTCATCGAATTAAATCAAATCAGAAAAATAAACAATTTAGTTTTTCAAGGATACAATCAATTCCCAAACGGAATTAAGAAAGTCTTTTTAAGAAAATACCAATCGAAGCCCTTCAACAAAAATACCATTAAAAAAATTCATTCCGATTTTAACGCCTTACCATTTATAACACAAAATAAATATCCAGAAGTTTTACTTACCACGGATTCTACAAAAGTGTATCTCTATTTAGAAAAAAGAAAAAACAACAGTTTCGATGGTTTTTTAGGCTTTGGAAACAATGAAGAAAAACAAAAACTACAATTTAATGGGTATTTAGATCTGAATTTATACAACAATTTAAATTCGGGAGAACGTTTCAATCTCTATTGGAAAAACGACGGAAACAAACAAAGCACTTTCAATGTGAATTTAGACTTAGCCTATATTTTCAAAAGTCCAATCGCCTTAAAAACGAATTTAAAAATATTTAAACAAGACTCCATTTTTCAAAACAGTAGTTTCGATTTTGATTTAGGTTACATGATCAACTACAACACCAAAGCCTTCATCGGTTACAAAGACAATATTTCAGAAGCCATCCAGAAAATACCTTCTGCTTTTGTAAAAGATTTGAAATCAACTTTTGTTACTAGCACTTTTGAACATAAAAAAGTAGATTTCGACGATTCTCTATTTCCAGATAAATTTTCTGTTTTTAGTAAATTCGGACTTGGAAACCGAACAACAAGTTCCGTAAAAACCAATCAGTTTTTTGGGCAATTTCAAATTCAATATCTACTAGAATTAAATAAAAAAAATTATATACATATAAAAAACGACTCCTATTATTTACAAAGTACAGACTATTTCACCAATGAACTATATCGGTTTGGAGGAATACAATCCATTAGAGGCTTTAACGAAAATAGTTTACAAGGAAATGTTTTCAGCGGGATTTTTGCTGAATATCGATATGTAGCTTCACCCAATTTGTACTTGTACAGCATTTCAGATTTTGGCTATTTCCAAGACAAAGCCAACAACAACGAAGGCCAACTTTACGGACTAGGCTTCGGATTTGGCTTATTAAGTAATGGCGGCTTATTTAATTTAGTTTATGCGAATGGAAATACAGGAAGTCAGACTATAAAACTGTCCAACTCAATCGTACAAATTAGCTTTAAGACTTATTTCTAAAAAGCCAAGTAAAAAGTAAAAAGAACCAAGTTAAACAAATATAAAAAACAACTTTACTATTTAATTTTTTACTTGATCTTAATATTATATCTTTGCGGCTATGAAAAACGACAATCAAATTTTTGGAATTAGAGCCATTATAGAAGCTATCCATTCAGGCGCAGTTATTGACAAAGTATTTATTCAGAAAGAAGCTCAAAGCGACTTAATGAAGGATTTAATGAAAGCTATAAAAGCGAATAATGTGAATTTTAGCTATGTTCCAGTAGAAAAACTGAATCGTTTTACTTCTTTAAATCACCAAGGCGCGGTAGCAACTATTTCGCCAATTGCATTTCATGATTTAGATACTTTAATTGAACAAACTTTAGAAAGTGGCAAAACGCCTTTATTCTTAGTTTTAGATCAATTATCTGATGCTAGAAATTTTGGTGCGATTATCAGAACGGCTGAATGTGTGGGCGTAAACGGAATTATTGTTCAAAAACAAGGTTCTGCTCCAGTTAATGGTGATACTGTAAAAACAAGTGCTGGTGCGGTTTTCAATATTCCAATTTGTAAAGTAGATCATATTAAAGATGCTGTTTTTCACTTACAAAGTTGCGATATCAAAACCGTGGCTGCGACTGAAAAAACAGAACACACAATTTACGATATCGACTTTAAAGTTCCTGTAGCGATTATTATGGGTAACGAAGAACGTGGCGTAAATCCATCAGTTTTGAAAGTGGTAGATGAAAAAGCAAAATTACCTATGTATGGAACTATTGAATCTTTAAATGTTTCTGTGGCTTGTGGTGCTTTTTTATATGAAGTGATTAGACAAAGACTGCTTTAATTTTTAGAAAAATTAATTTACTTATATGACTTATATGATTGAATTTTCAATTATGTAAGTCTTTTTTTTACTTCATCTTCAAAAACTCATAAATCACTTTTACTGAAGATTTAAAATACGAATCAACTTCCGTTTCTTCTATAACTTCAAGCTCAGGTTTTGGTGGATTGATAAAATTTCCATGTGCATCAAATTGTTTAAAGAAAGGTTTATCTGATGGATCGAAATCGGGATGTTCCCAATCGTAAAAAATGGGTTTTTCAAATTGTGGTGTTTTTATGAAAATACCCATTGTTAAACCTGTTACAAATCCAGCGAAATGTCCTTCCCATGAAACGTTTCCTTTTAAAGTTTCTGCATTAGGGAACATATACCAAATAATTCCGCCATACAACAATACAATGGTTAAAGAAAGTGCTACTAATCGATAATACTTGGATAAAATCCCTTTGAAGAAGATAAAACTTACCAAACAATACACCAAACTGCTCGCACCAATATGGTAGGAATTTCTCCCTATTAACCAAGTTCCTATTCCAGAAAATAAAATTCCTAAAAACAAGACTTTCCAAAACTGTTGTCTGTAAAAATACTTCAACGCCATTACCAAAAAGAAAATTGGAATAGAATTATGGAGCAAATGTTTAAAATCGCCATGAAGAAAAACATGTAACGGCACACCTCGTAAACCTTTAACTGTTTTGGGCAAAATTCCGAACTCGTACATGTCCGGAAAATAATGTAAGTTTAAATAAAAAGTTGACCACAACAGCATTACAAAAAGTAATGGCAAAAGAAATACCGAAGTCGAAAAATAAAAATTTTTATCTATGGAAGATTTTATCATACAGTCTAAAAGTCAAAAATAAAGCCAAAGTAAAAAGTATGAAATTTTGGCAGAAAAACATAAAAATTACCATAAATTGGTATATTTGTATAAATTTATTCGTTATGGGAAAAAACACATCTATTGTAATAGGAAGTCATTTTGAAGATTTTATAAATTCAGTTATAGCAAGTGGAAGTTATAGCTCTACAAGTGAAGTCATAAGAGCTGGTTTGCGAATTTTAGAAGAAAACGAAATGGAAAAACAATTACTTTTGAAAGAGCTAAATAAAGGAAAAGAAAGTGGAATTGTAGAAAATTACGATTTTAAAGAGCACCTGAAAGAATTAAAAGCAAGTAGAAAACAATAAGTTTTTATGATCACATACGAGATTTCAAAAAATGCAAAGTTTGAACTTGAAGATATTTGGTTTTGGACAATTGAAAATTTTTCTGAAAAACTAGCAGAAAATTACCATTTCAGTATTGAAATCGCCATTAGAAATTTATGTGTAGATTTAGAAAAAAAGATAGTTGTAGAAAATCAATTTGAACAATTTAATTACATTCGGCATAAGTCTCACTACATCTTTTATGTTCACCAATCTGAAGAAAAAATTAAAATAATTAGAATTCTACATCAAAACAGAAAATTCACAAAATTTTTAAAATGACCACACCATTAGCAGAAAGAATTCGTCCGAAAACTTTATTGGAATACATCAGTCAATCTCATTTGGTTGGGGAAAACGGTTCGTTAACTCAACAAATTGCGAAAGGGATTATCCCAAGTTTAATTTTATGGGGACCACCTGGAACCGGAAAAACGACCTTGGCACAAATTATGGCACAAGAAAGTAAACGTCCGTTTTACGAGTTGAGTGCGATTAATTCTGGTGTAAAAGATATTAGAGAAGTTATTGAAAAAGCCAAACAAAGTGGTGGATTATTCACCGCGAAAAATCCGATTTTATTTATTGATGAGATTCATCGTTTTAGTAAATCGCAACAAGATTCGCTTTTAGCTGCTGTAGAAAAAGGTTGGATAACCTTAATTGGCGCAACCACAGAAAACCCAAGTTTTGAAGTCATTCCAGCCCTTTTGTCAAGATGTCAGGTTTATGTTTTAAATGCGTTTACAAAAGAAGATTTAGAAACTATTTTACATCGAGCAATCGCTTCAGACGATTATCTGAAAAGCAAAAAAATAGATTTAAAAGAAACTGAAGCTTTACTTCGTTTATCTGGAGGAGACGGAAGAAAATTATTAAACGTTTTCGAATTAGTAGTCAATGCAAGTGAAAGTGATACGATTGTAATTACGAATGAAAAAGTCATGCAATTGGTTCAGAAAAATACTGTATTGTATGATAAAACTGGAGAACAACATTATGATATTGTTTCCGCTTTTATAAAATCGATACGTGGAAGTGATCCGAATGGCGCGGTGTATTGGTTAGCTAGAATGATTGAAGGTGGCGAAGATGTGAAATTTATCGCAAGAAGAATGTTAATTTTATCTAGTGAAGATATTGGAAATGCGAATCCGACTGCGTTTATCATGGCGAATAATGCGTTTCAAGCCGTAAGTACGATTGGATATCCAGAAAGCCGAATCATCTTAAGTCAATGTGCGATTTATTTAGCTACCTCAGCCAAAAGCAATGCTAGTTATATGGCCATTGGAAAAGCGCAGCAAGTAGTGAAACAAACAGGCGATTTACCTGTTCCAATTCACTTGCGAAATGCGCCTACAAAATTGATGAAAGAATTAGGTTACGGTGAAGAATACAAATATTCACACGATTTTGCGAATAATTTTGCCGAACAAGAATTCTTACCAACTGACATTTCAGAAACTACTTTTTTTGAACCCGGTGAAAACGCAAGAGAAAGAGAAATTCGTCAGTTTTTAAAAAACAGATGGAAAAATAAATATGGGTATTAACTAGAAGTTAGAA
>CAZULO010000147.1:0-7469 GCA_964621245.1 uncultured Flavobacterium sp. | reverse complement strand
TTTTTTATTTGCCTAAAATTCTGTAAGTTTGAAAAACTATTTTAACCTACTATTATGCAAGAGTTTTTGATCTATTTCAACATGGGGTTGAAGCATGTCTTAGATATTGGTGCTTATGATCATATCTTATTTTTAATCGCTTTAATGATTCCATATGCTTTTAAAGATTGGCAACGTGTTTTATTATTGGTGTCTTTATTTACAATCGGACATACATTAGCTTTGTTTTTATCTGTTTTTGGAATTGTGAAAATTCAAGTTAATGTGGTAGAATTATTAATTCCAATTACCATTTTAATAACCGCTTTTTTCCATTTATTTACTGCCGGAAAATCCGGAAAAAAAGAAAGTATCACCTTTGTAGCATTAATCACTGTGTTTTTTGGTTTGATTCATGGATTAGGGTTTTCAAACTATTTCAATACTATTATGGTAGGAAGTAATTCGGATAAATTAATTCCTTTGCTAGAATTTGCATTAGGGATTGAAGCGGCTCAAATTATCACTGTTTTCGTAGTTTTAATTATAGCATATATTGTTCAAACTTTTTTCAGATTTTCGAAAAGAGATTGGGCTTTGGTTTTGTCAGGTTTTATAATAGGTGTAGTTTTGCCAATGATTATAGAAAACGAAATTTTCACTAAATAGTTATTTCTTAGATAAGTTTTTCTATAATTTAATTTTTTTAAAAAATACTTTGTGTCCTAGTGCCTTCGTAGCAAAAACAATATGAAAGAAAAAAAACAATTAAAATACGATCAAGCCTATTTACGCATCGCAACCGAATGGGGTAAATTATCGTATTGCAAACGAAAACAAGTTGGCGCAATTATTGTAAGAGATAGAATGATTATTTCGGATGGGTATAATGGTACGCCTAGTGGTTTTGAAAATTGTTGTGAAGATGAAGAAAATATAACTAAATGGTATGTACTTCACGCAGAAGCTAATGCGATTTTAAAAGTAGCGCGTTCTACACAATCTTGTGAAGGTGCTACCTTATATATTACACTTTCCCCTTGTAGAGAATGTAGTAAACTAATTCACCAGTCCGGTATTAAACGTGTAGTATATTTAGAAGAATATAAAGACACTTCTGGTGTTGATTTTTTAAGAAAAGCAGGTGTAGAAGCCGAACATTTAGCCCTGAGCAATGAGTAAAACGAAACGAAACTATTTTATTTTTATCCCAATTATTATTGCTTGTTCCTTTGCTGTAGGTTTAGTATTGGGACATAAAATGGATGAGTTAAAAAACTCATCTATTGGATCTAAATCAGAAGGCAAACAAAAACTGAACAAATTAATTGACTTTATCGATAATGAATATGTTGACCAAGTTAATTCAGATTCTATTGTGAATTTAACCGTTTCCGGGATTTTAGAAAAATTAGATCCGCATTCTACTTATATTCCCAAAGAAAAATTAGCCGCAGTTGCAGAAGATATGGAAGGTAATTTTGTTGGGATTGGGATTAACTTTTATATGTATAAAGATACCTTAACAGTTATCAAACCACTTCCAAATGGCCCTTCAGCAAAAGCCGGAATTAGAGCTGGTGACCGAATTTTATTTGCCAACAACAAACAACTCTTTCAAAAGAAAATCAAAACCGAGAATTTATTTTCTATCCTAAAAGGAGAAGTGGGAAGTAAAATTACCTTAACCGTTTACCGAAAGTCCGAAAATAGAAAATTTAAAGTAGCGGTTAGTAGAGACATCATTCCTGTTAAAAGTGTAGATGTAGCTACAAAAATTAATGGAACTATAGGTTATATTAAAGTCAATCGCTTTGCTGAAACTACGTATACAGAATTTCATAATGCGTTAGTAGCGCTAAAAAAACAAGGTATAACTACCTTACTTGTCGATTTAAGAGAAAATGGTGGAGGATATTTAGAGATGGCGGTTGCTATGGCCGACGAATTTTTGAAAAACAAGCAATTAATCGTAAAAACCAAAAATAAAAAAGGAACCGAAGATTTGTCTTATGCGACATCAAAAGGGGTGTTTGAAACCGGAAGATTGTATGTTTTAATTGATGAAAACAGTGCTTCAGCTAGTGAAATTTTTGCAGGAGCTATTCAAGATAACGATAGAGGAACTATTGTGGGTCGCCGTTCTTTTGGTAAAGGATTGGTACAAAGGGAAATGAAAATGGATGATGGATCTGCTGTACGATTAACTATTGCAAGATATTACACGCCATCCGGTAGAAGTATTCAAAAACCTTATGAAGATAAAGGTGAGAAATATTTTAATGAATTTGAAAAGCGTTTTTTAAGTGGCGAATTATATGAAGCAGATAGTATCAAAGTAGCCGATAGTTTGAAATTTAAAACCAAAAGAGGTCGAACCGTTTATGGCGGTGGCGGAATTACCCCTGATGTTTTTGTGCCTATAGAAAAAAACCACAATAAAGAAGGGTTGGAATTGTTACTGCAATCCGATATTATGAGTTATTATGCTTTCGAAAAACTTGATGAAGATAGAAGCTTTTTCAGCCGGATGAATGCAGCTCAACTCAAATCGGAATTGTTTACGAATCCAAAATACTTTAAACAATTTAATGCCTATGTTACAGCAAATGGTTTATTGTTTAATTTAACGGGTCAAAAAGAACAGGTGTTAACCTATTTATATGCCGAGTTTTCAAAACAAATGTTTTCGGATACTTTGTACTACCAAATTTTACTTCCTAAAGATAAGATGATTGAAAAGGTTTTATCAAAACAGAAAAAATAAACATAGCAATCAGTGTTTTAGAAATGGAACTGTTATGTTTGCAGTAGTTTTAGCCTTTAACAGATAAAATAATTAAGATCTTTTTTTTTTATTTTGCTATAGCATCATGAATTTGCACCGGTTGGTTGGCATTCCATAAAGTTAAAATATCAGTAGCTGCACTGGCACCACTACCAGCAGCAATTACAAGTTGACTTCTATGTCCAGCTAATGTTCCAATCACGTAAATACCTTCCGTAACTAAATGATCGTTGTTTGCTAACTGAATTCGGTTCTTTTCTGGAGCAGCTTTTTGGTGAGGAATGATGTAGTCATCTAAACCTTCAATAGGAAAAGGGTTTCCAGCGCCAATACCAATCACTATCAATTTAGATTGATAACTATTTTTGTTTGAAGTAATTGTGAAGTTTCCCTGCTCTCCAGCTATTTTTAATACTTTTTCATCGTGAATTTGGATAATTTGAGGATATACATCTCTTAATTGATCCAAACTACTAATTAATAAATCGGAACCCAGTGTGCCTGCAGCAATTCCGTAAGCGTTATTGAATAGTGCATTTTGTAAAGAGGAACTTTTCTGATGGGCAATAATTCCAATCTTTTTATCTGACATAAAAGCTTTGTTTTTTGCCGAGCCAAACAATAAAGCAGCTGAAACTCCAGAAACGCCACCACCAATAACTAATACATCAAACATCTTATTTAGTTTGCTCCACCACTTGTTTGGCAACTCTAAATAAAGCAACCACTAATATCGCGCAAAAAGATGCAATAATTCCAATTAATGCAATGGTGCTTTCTCCTTCAAAAGGATGTTCAAAATTGATTTTTGTTACATTAAATACTATAGTAAGTAAAGATAATGCAATAACGACGTAGGTAAATATTTTCATTTTTTTATTTTTAAACTTATACAAATAATCCTTTAACATTAGCGGCGAATAATTTTATCGATATGGCCAATAAAATCACACCAAAAACTTTTCTGATAATGCCCAAACCATTAACGCCTAACAGTTTTTCAATTTTCCCTGACGATTTTAAAACGCCATAAACTAAAATAACATTAATGATAATCGCAATAATAATATTTATTTTGTCATACGCAGCACGTAAAGATAATAAGGTGGTCATTGTTCCTGCGCCAGCAATTAATGGAAACGCAATTGGAACGATTGATGCTGTGGACGGATTATCTTCTTTATACAATCGCACCCCTAAAATCATTTCTAAAGCTAAGAAAAACAAAACAAAAGAACCAGCTACGGCAAATGAATTGGCATCAATTCCAATCAATTTTAAAATCTCTTCTCCTACAAACAAGAAAGCAATCATAATAATTGCCGAAACAATTGTAGCTTTTTCCGATTGAATGTGCCCGATTTTACTCCGTAAATCAACAATTATAGGAATACTTCCCAGAATATCAATTACAGCAAATAATATCATTGATATCGTAAAAACTTCTTTCCAGTCTATTCCCATTGGTGTTGTTTTGCTAATTGGCTACAAATATAAGGATTATGTTTAAAAATGTATTTTAATTTAACGATTGATTAGGTTTTTTAGACTTATAAATAGTTTTAAAATTTCAATTTGATAGGTAGGAACGTTTGGTTCAATTGAATTTACCACAATTAATTGTATCTTTGTACTCTAAATTTAAAAGCATGTTTCAACTTCAAAAAACTATAGTTTCTGAAGAAATTTTAGAAAAAGATTTCGTTTGTAATTTATCCGCTTGTAAAGGAGCTTGTTGTGTAGATGGCGATGCAGGTGCACCCTTAACACAAGAAGAAACTCAAATATTAGCCGATATTTATCCTAAAGTAAAACCCTTTTTACGTAAAGAAGGTATTGCAGCTATTGAAGCACAAGGCACACATGTTACAGGTTCAGATGGGGAGTTAGAAACCACATTAATTGACGGAAAAGATTGTGCGTATGTTATTTTTGATGGGAAAACGGCACTTTGCGGAATTGAACAAGCTTACAACCAAGGTTTGGTAGATTGGAAAAAACCAGTGTCTTGTCATTTATATCCGGTTCGAGTTAAAGAATATTCTGATTTCTCTGCCGTAAATTATCATAAATGGCATATTTGCTCTGACGCTTGTAGTTTAGGAGCAGAATTACAAGTACCTGTTTATAAATTTGTCAAAGAAGCCTTGGTTCGAAAATTTGGAAATGAATGGTATGAAGAATTAGAAAAAGTAGCAGCCGATTTGAAAAAATAAAGCAGCAAATAATAGTCTAAAAAAAATCGTCTTAGCAAGTGTATTATCAGTTGATTAAGGCGATTTTTTGTTTTGTTTAACGAAATATAAATACTTGATAATTAGATGTTTGCAAAAATAATTTTTAATTTTGTAAAAGATTCATATTGTTAAAAACTTACCTGTTTTGTGAATAAGTTTGCCTTTCATTATTCAATAGATTTATTCAATTTTGTAAAGTCAAAAATTAAAAAATACAATCTAGTTAATCATAAAAAAATCAATTACTTATGTCAACCGTTGAACCAATCTTACAAGAAAACAAAAACAGATTTGTGATTTTCCCTATCAAACATCATGATATTTGGGAATTTTATAAATCGATGGAAGCTAGTTTTTGGACTGCAGAAGAAATCGATTTGTCGCAAGATTTGAACGATTGGAATAATAAATTATCTGATGACGAAAAATATTTTATCAAACATATTTTAGCATTTTTTGCTGCTTCTGACGGAATTGTAAATGAAAATTTAGCCGAAAATTTTGTAAATGAAGTGCAATATGCAGAAGCGAAATTTTTCTATGGATTTCAAATTATGATGGAAAATATTCACTCGGAAACGTATTCTTTATTAATTGACACTTATGTAAAAGATGAAGCTGAAAAAGACGAACTGTTCAATGCTTTAGAAGTATTTCCAGCCATCAAGAAAAAAGCAGATTGGGCGCTTAAATGGATCGAATCCGATTCTTTTGCTGAACGTTTAATTGCTTTTGCTGCAGTAGAAGGAATTTTCTTCTCGGGAGCTTTCTGTTCTATTTATTGGTTAAAAAAACGCGGATTAATGCCAGGTTTAACTTTTTCTAACGAATTGATTTCTCGTGATGAAGGGGTTCATTGTGATTTTGCTGTGCATTTACACAACCATCACTTAATCAATAAAGTGCCTAAAGCCAGAATTAGAGAAATTATTGTAAATGCTTTAGATATTGAAAGGGAATTTATTACTGAATCACTTCCTGTATCTTTAATTGGAATGAATGCTGGTTTAATGACACAATATTTAGAGTTTGTAGCTGATAGATTATTAGTAGAATTAGGTTGCGAAAGAGAGTACAATACCGCAAACCCATTTGATTTTATGGACATGATTTCTCTACAAGGAAAAACAAATTTCTTCGAGAAAAAAGTAGCCGAATATCAAAAAGCAGGAGTAATGAACACCGATGCTGAAGCACAAAAAATCTCTTTTGACGCTGATTTTTAATGTATCGCCACGAAGACACAAAGTCACAAAGAAAATATGAATTTGGTCTAAGTTTTAAAATTAGACTATAAATTGCCACAAATACAAAAAAATTTCGCGTCTTTATGTCTTTGTGGCAACAAATATCAATACAGAATTCCCCCCAATCCTGTTTCTTAACTTTCTGAAAAATAGCCTGTGATTATAGGTGTGCCTTTTTCTGGCCAAAAATAATTTATACAAATAAACCGAAACAGTAAAGGGATTTGCTGGTTCACAAAACAAAAACTATGTACGTAATAAAAAGAGATGGCCATAAAGAGCCTGTAAGTTTTGACAAAATCACAGACCGTATTAAAAAACTGTGTTATGGTTTAAACGATTTAGTAGATGCTGTAAAAGTAGCTATGCGAGTTATTGAAGGATTGTATGATGGTGTAACTACTTCAGAACTTGATAACTTGGCAGCAGAAACAGCCGCTTCAATGACCATTGCTCATCCAGATTACGCACAACTTGCCGCTCGTATTGCGATTTCGAATTTACATAAAAACACTACTAAATCTTTCTCGGAAACGATGAATGAAATGTATCATTATGTGAATCCAAGAACGAATCAAGCTGCGCCACTTCTTTCAGAGGAAGTGCACAAAGTAATTCAAGAAAATGCAGAATATTTAAATTCTCACATCATATATAATAGAGATTTTAACTACGATTATTTCGGATTTAAAACTTTAGAGCGTTCGTATTTATTAAAAATAAACGGTAAAATCGTAGAACGTCCACAACACATGTTAATGCGTGTTTCGGTTGGAATTCACTTAGATGATTTACCAGCTGTGTTAGAAACTTACGACTTGATGTCGAAAAAATTCTTCACACACGCTACGCCAACTTTATTTAACGCTGGAACGCCAAAACCTCAAATGTCCTCTTGTTTCCTTTTAGCGATGCAAGACGACAGTATTGACGGAATTTACGATACGTTAAAACAAACAGCAAAAATTTCTCAGTCAGCCGGTGGAATTGGATTATCTATTCACAATGTTCGTGCAACAGGTTCTTACATTCGTGGTACAAATGGAACTTCTAATGGAATTGTTCCAATGTTGCGTGTGTTCAATGATACGGCTCGTTACGTAGATCAAGGAGGTGGAAAACGTAAAGGTAGTTTTGCGATTTACATCGAAACTTGGCATGCGGATATTTTCGATTTCTTAGATTTGAAAAAGAATACAGGTAAAGAAGAAATGCGTG
>CAZULO010000146.1:0-7484 GCA_964621245.1 uncultured Flavobacterium sp. | reverse complement strand
TATTTTCCAAATCAGAAACTCCATTAAATGGATCTACTAAATCGCCAAAATTTTCAGCATTTAAGGAAAAAGCCATGGCATTAATAGTAAAATCACGACGTTCTTGATCGTCTTTTAACGTTCCGTCTTCTACTAATGGATTTCTACTATCGTGTGTATACGATTCTTTTCTAGCACCTACAAACTCAATATCCATGTCTTTATAGCGCAACATAGCTGTTCCATAATTTTTAAAAACTTGGACTTTAGGCTTATTAGGAAGCAACTCGGAAACATGTAAAGCCAATTCGATACCACTACCAACCGCAACAATATCAATATCTTTTTTATGATTTCTTTCTAATAAAATATCTCGAACAAATCCGCCAATGACGTAACATTCTAAGTTAAGTTCCTTAGCAGCTTGAGAGATAATATCGAAAATTTTATTTTCTAACTTTTCTTTATAGTTTTTGACCACAGTTTGTGTATTTTTTTTACCACGAATTCTCGAATGCATTTTCTTAATAAATTATTTTGCTTTGCAAATTTCGAATTTTACGAATGTTATAAAACAATTCTTTTGTATTCGAGAGAATTATTATTAAAATTAACTATTATTGCTAATTTACTATTTGATACTTTTAAATAATTCATTGCTTGTGCAATGTGCGAGTTAGAAATAGAATTACAACATTTTATTTCTAAAATAATTGCATCAAAAACTACAAAATCAGCATAAAATTTATGCTTCAAAAATATGTCCTTGTATTTCACGCTATATTCTTTTTCTCGTTCGAAAAAAATCGAAGATTTTTCTAATTCGTATTCAATCGCATCTTTATAAACAATTTCAGAAAACCTTTTCCTAAATTGGAATGAATATCAAACAGGATACCCATCAATTTATAACTTTCGTTTTTATAAATGATATTTGACATTTAATTTTAATTAGTGAATTCGTGGCGTATATTTTATTCCTAATATGTATTCTTAGAGTAACAATTGACTAATTGTCAAATTGGTTTATTGGCTAATTGAATTATCTTCTAATCACTTTTACCTGACTATCTAATGTTAATTTAATAATTGCCGATGGTTTTTTGCAAACTTTATCGCGTTGCAAATTTACAACATAGTCGACTCCATTTAAAATTTCTGAAGCAATTTCTTTGAAATTCATGGGCGTAGGTTGACCAGAAATATTAGCTGATGTAGACACTAAAGGTCGTTTCATACGTTCCATTAATTTGAAACAGAAAGGTTCTTTTACTAGCCTAATTCCTAACGTATTATCTTCAGCAATAATATTTTTAGCTACATTTTTTGGTTGATCTAAAATTAAAGTCGTTGGTCGTTCGGAATGGTCTAAAATTTCCCAAGCCACTTCTGGAATTTTGGCAAAAACATTGTACATCATTTTTTCGCCATTCATAAGGCAAATCATACTTTTGCTTTCTTCTCGTTGTTTCAGCGCATAAATTTTTGCAACAGCTTCTTCATTAGACGCATCACAACCTATTCCCCAAACGGTATCAGTTGGATATAAAATAATACCGCCATTTTTAATGACTTCATATGCGTTGTGAATTTCAGAATTGATGTCCATTTCTTATTTTTTAGCAAAATTACTGCTAATTTCTTAGACCACATGAGATATTTTTAATTTTATAAATTGTATAAGAAGAAAGTGCTAAAAAAAGGTTTAAAGAGGAACTTACTGTCTATTTAATAAACAATTTTACAACAATTTATTCTTTTATAATCCTTACATTTATTACAGATTAACTTTGAAAAAGATTGTTTTTCTTCCTAACATTTTAAAATCTTTTGTAAAATAATAGTTAGAGATTTTATTTCGTATGCAACTAAATTAAATTTTATCTAATAAGAGTTTTAATTAAAAAACAAATTGAGATAATTTTCTTTATTCTTATCTGAAGAAAATTCTTGTTTTACTGAAGTATAAGCCTTAGACGAATATTTTTCCAAAATAGTTCTGTTAGAATTTATGTATAGAATTTTTTCTGTAAAATCTGTTACTATTTGTTGAGCATTAGCATGATTCTGAATTAAGAAACCATTTTGATTTTCATCGTTTATGAAAGTAGCAATTTCTCCAACATTTGTACTAATTGGAACAACTCCATATGACATTCCTTCCAAAATAACCATAGGAAACCCTTCTCTTGATGAAGTGATTAAAATTAAATCGGCTTCTTTATAATACGTATTTATTATATTTTTTTCTTTGATTGGGCCAATTATTTCGACATTTGGAGTTATTTCATAATTCTCAAAATAGTCCCCAATTACTTTGAATTTTATATCTAAATTAATTTTGAAGCAATTTTTAGCTATTTCAAAAAATATCTCAGGCCGTTTTTCGTAGCTATCTCTAGCAACAAAAAGTACAACCATAGGTGATGAAACGTCTTTAATTATTTTGTTTTCTGGAACATCAACTTTGTTCTTTATAATTTTAACTCTTTCTAATAAGGCTAAATCTTTGTTTTCTTTTAGATATAATTCCTTAAAATCCGATTTAGTTTTTTCGCCTAAAACAACTCGTTTATTAATTCGTTCTACTACTTTTAAACTAACTTTTTCAGCAGCAGAACTTTCTTCATAAGAGAAAGCATGAATTAAATCTATCACTTTAACTTTCTCATCTAAATAAGGAATTAAATCATAAAAAAACTCCGAATTACAACCAAAAACAATAGGCTTTTTTGCGGCATTAATTTTCCTTGATATTTTTTTTATGGCTACTTTTTTTAAAAACCTACCTCGAATTAACTTATTAATTTCAAGCAATACAGTAGATTTTTCAAAATTTGCTTTGTTGAATGTATTTACCGATTTATTCGTAATAAAACAAACAGATTCATTTTTTGAAAATATTTCTAAAATATCATTATGTACAGTTTCAGCTCCTCCTAAATGATAAAACGGGAAAAAGAAAAAAATTTCTTGTTTCTTTATTTTAGGCAAAATTGTTATAAATAATTTAAAAACTCTTAAATTTTTCATTTTACAAATATTTTTTTAATTTCCCTTTCAATTTTATATAACTGATAACCAAACGATTTCTTAATGGCTTGATACTCCCTAGACATTTCTCTAAGGTTCGAAATGGTATCTAATTTAGTCTGATTTTCAAATAAAAGTTGTTCATACAAGTCTTTATGCTTGTTGAAGATATAATCATGAATCGCATGAAGTTTCACTTTATTGTCATGAATGGTGTTTCGTGATTCTTCTTTAATTCTGTAATAAAAATGGACTTTATTAATTTTTGTCACAATACTATTTTCGTTTAATAATTGAATCCAAAATTCCCAATCTTCTAAACCTAATTTCAAATTAGCATCATAACCATTCGTAGATAAAAAATCCGATTTTTTATACATCGCCGAACAAAATATGGAATTTTTCACCACTAAATCCTTGTAATTATATTTTTTTAATTTAAATTTCCCTTTACGAATTCCAATAAATTCCGCCTCACAATACACTAAAGTTGTTTCGGGTTTCTTTTGAAAAACAGCTACAGCTTCTGATACGTAGTTTTCACCAAGCAAATCATCTGAATCTAGAGGCAGGATAAACTCGCCTTTAGCAGAATGAATTCCAAGATTTCGAGTATCTGAAACACCAGAATTTTCTTTAAAAATATAACTAAAACGAGAATCAGCAGCAATTGCTTTTTGAATGACTATTTCCGATTGATCTGAGGATCCATCATTTACCAATATACATTCCCAATTATCATATACCTGATTTTTGACGGATTGAATGGTTTCCAAAACAAATTTCTCATCGTTATATACCGGAATTACAATCGACACTAAAGGATTTTCCATTTTATTTAAGTTGTTTAAGTGCTAGTTTTAATTCGGAAATAACCTGCGATATTTCAGTTTGATGTTGCTGGCAAATAGATTGTAAATCAGTGTATATTTTCAGATTTCCTGATAGTATTTTTTTACTTTTAATTTTAAAAAGAATACTTTTTTTACGTTTAAATAAAACGGCATCTATCTGTTTATTTTTAAATTTTTTAAAAGCAGAATGTTGAATTACAGATCCTACTTGCTGCTTTTTATGCAAGCGATAGGAAATTAAAGACGAATTAATATACCCTAATTTGTTTTTTTGTGCGATTAAAAACGCCATCCAATGATCGTGGTGAAAATTTGAGCGTTCTGGAAAAGGCAACACATGCGATTTCACTTCTTTTTTAAAACAAAAAGTGGCCCCAGTAACTACATTTCTTTTCTTAATGATATATTCATACAACTGATCAAAACCAAAACGATTACTATCAAAATAAATAGAATCCCAAAGTGAACTGGCTAAGTCATTTGACTTCTCATCTATAAAATTAGCATTCGTAAAAACAGCATCTATATCAGGATTATTATCGAAAAAAGACAAAGTTTTCTCTACTTTATCAGGATGCCAAACATCATCTTGATCGGATAAAAAGATAAAATCAGCTGTAGAAAGTGAAACGGCTTTTTCAAAATTTTTAACACTTCTTAAAGTTATTTCATTTTTAAAAATCTTAAAAACTGTTGGATTTTCGATTCTATATTCTTCTAAAATTTCTAATGTTTTGTCTGTAGATTTGTCATCACAAATAATAATTTCATCCACAGCTACCGTTTGCTGTAAAATAGAATCTAATTGTTCTTTTAAAAAATCTTCTCCATTATAGGTACATAAAGCAACACCAATTTTCTTCATATTATACTTTAAAAACGGTTGAAATCCATTGGTTAATGTGATATTTTTCTCTTACATCATCTGGATATTTCTTATTTGGAAAAGTTAGATGATCTAAGTCAGAAAGATCATTTAAATAAACCATTTTACCAGATTCGTACAAATCATAATTTGTAATCGCTTTATTGTTGGTTACTACATTTTTTTGCAAACCTAAAGCTTCAAAAATACGAAAACTCAATCCGGTTTGATTGGCTCGCACTAAATCGACAATCACTTCACTTTTTCTATAAATAGCTAAAGTTTCTTGTTGAGTAAATCTATTTTTTCTAAAAATAAGATTCGAATGCACTCCGAAAAAAAATTGCTTAACCTTACGGAAAACAGCTTTTTTTCCGATGGCATAACAAACGAAAGTTTTACCTGAATCTTTAAGTTTCTGAGCCAATTCATTTAATTGATCTAAACGCGAATCAATCGAACCAATATAAACAAAATCATTTTCTATTGGAGTGGTATTCTCTTCTAAATCAAAATAAATATAATTAGAAGTCGCCGAAAATTCATATTTCGAAATATCAGCTTGATCAAAAGAATAGATTTCATCAAATACTTTATGTATCAAATGATCGACAGGACAACGTGACACGCTATCGTACAAATACGCGATATATTTTTTGGTGTATTTTTTAATTTCTAAATGGTATTCTAAATCAATCAATTCTGGGTTGATGACTAAAATTTGATCTTGAAAACCTTTTGCTTGAAGTTGTTGCAAGATATAATCTTGTCGTTTTTTTATTTTCGGATTTTTACCTAAAAATATTTTACTTAAGGTATTTTTAAATCGTTCCCATTTGTTTTTGTATTTAAAACCACCAATTTTTATATGAAAACTTTCTATACCTTTTGCCTGTAACGCTCGGACAATATGTACATCATAATTCCAATGATCAAAACTAATTACCGCAATTTTATGCAACATGATTCCCTTTTTTAAAAACAAAGATATTGTTTTTTTACAAAGATTTCAATTACATTTGTATTTCAAACAAAACCTATGGATAAATCGATAGAAGATATCATAAAAAAATTTGACGAGCAAGGCGATTTACTAGTAGCTGGCAAAAGAAATATCATAAAAACCTTTCCTTATCATGATATTGTTTTAAATATTAAATCATTTAAAATTCCGATACTAATCAACGGAATTATTTACCGTTTTTTTAGAAAATCAAAAGCTAGAAGATCTTACGAATATGCTTCCCTTCTATTGGAAAAAAATATTGGCACACCCAAACCAATAGGTTACTTAGAAAATAAAACTTGGTTACGACTTCTAGAGAGTTATTATGTTTGTGAACATATACAAGTGGATTATGTTTTTAAAGATTTGTTCGATGGATATCATGAAGATTTAGATATAATTTTAAATCAATTAGGCCGTTTTTGTTTTCAATTACATGAAGCTGGGATTGAATTTAAAGATCATTCGCCTGGAAATACGCTTATTAAAAAAGACGAAGCTGGTGCCTTTACTTTTTATCTTATTGATTTAAACCGTATGGCTTTTCACAAAGAAATGAGTTTTGACATGAGAATGAAAAACCTGTGTCGTTTGACTCCTTCTGAATATATGATTCGAAAAATTAGTGCTGGATATGCGGAACTGTATCCAAAAGTTGAAGAAGAAATTTTTAATTTGATGTGGCAATACACACAATCCTTTTTTTCTAAATCGCAAAAAAGAAAAGATTTTAAAAAGAAATTCAAGTTGAAGTAAAAAATTTAAATAATTAAAGTTTATTTTTGAAAAATATTGAATTCAAAAAACAAAAAATGACCTTACAAATATCAATTATTATAACCACTTACAATTCGGAAGAATGGTTAAAAAAGGTATTAGAAGGTTACTTAGTTCAAACCGAAAAAAACTTCGAAATTATTATTGCTGATGATGGTTCCACTGAGAAAACTAAAGCAATAATCGAACTATTTTCATCGAAATTTTCGCATCCAATTATTCATGTTTGGCAGGAAGATCAAGGTTTTCGAAAAACAAGGATTTTAAATAAAGCCATTTTAAAAAGTACGACAAATTATCTTTTATTTTCGGACGGCGATTGTATTCCGAGAAAAGATTTTGTAGCACAACATCTCAAACACAAAGAAATAGGTTATTTTTTATCAGGTGGATACTTCAAATTGCCTTTATCCATTTCTAAGGAAATTAACTCTCAAGATATTTCTTCAAACCGTTGTTTTCAAATCAGATGGCTAATTCAAAAAAAAATACCGCTTCAATTTAAAGTAGTCAAACTCACAAATACTCCAATTTTTGCTAGTTTTATGAATTGGATTACACCAACTAAAAAAACATTTAACGGACATAATTCCTCTTGTTTTAAGTCGGATTTACTGGCGGTTAATGGATTTAATGAAGACATGCAGTATGGTGGTTTAGATAGAGAATTAGGAGAGCGTTTGTTTCATCTTGGTATCAAATCTAAACAAATAAGATACAGTGCCATCTGTTTACATTTAGACCACGAGAGAAGTTACGCGACAAAAACGAATTGGGATGAAAATTTCAGTATACGTGCTTACAATAAAAAACATAAAATTACCTATATCCAAAACGGAATAGTCAAAAATACTATAAATGAAAACTAATATATCAATTTGCATCATTGCTTTTAATGAAGAAAAAATAATAGCGAAATGTTTAGAAAAAGTAACTTGGGCAGATGAAATTATTGTGGTAGATTCTGGAA
>CAZULO010000145.1:0-7548 GCA_964621245.1 uncultured Flavobacterium sp. | reverse complement strand
GGTGGCGGAAAAGCAGAACAAATATTTTTACGCGGATTTGATATTGATCATGGAACAGATATTGCGCTTTCTGTTGATGGAATGCCCGTAAATATGGTTTCTCACGCACACGGACAAGGGTATGCTGATTTGCATTTTGTGATACCAGAAACCTTAGATAAAATTGATTTTGGTAAAGGAAGTTATTCTGCAAATAAAGGTGATTTTGCTACAGCAGGTTATGTTGCTTTTAAAACTAAAGAACAAATTGACCACAATTTAATTAGTTTGGAAATTGGAAAATTTAACACTATAAGAACCTTAGGAATGTTTGATTTACTTCCGAAAAACGACAAACAAAGTGCTTTCCTTGTTAGTGAATATATTACTTTTGATGGACCATTTGTTTCTAGTCAGAATTTTAGAAGATTAAATTTATTTGGAAAATACACATCCGTTTTAGAAGACAATAGTAAATTTTCTATCTCAGCATCTAAATTTGAAAGTGAGTGGACGGCTTCAGGACAAATTCCGCAACGCTTGGTAGATGCTGGGATACTTTCAAGATTTGGCGCTGTAGATGATACAGAAGGCGGAAAAACAGCTAGAACTAATTTCAATGCAGAATATTACAAACCTATTTCTGAACATTCGTTTTTCAAAGGAAATACCTACTATAATAATTATCAATTTGAACTGTATTCGAATTTTACATTCTTCCTAGAAAATCCAATAGACGGAGATCAAATCAAACAAAAAGAAAACCGAACAATTTATGGTTTTAATGGTGAATTCAATCAGAAAATAGCTCAATCCGCAAGTAGTTATGAAGTTGGAATCGGATTAAGAGCTGATGAAACCAAAGACAGTGAATTATCAAATACCAAAAACAGAACTACTACACTTACTCAATTGAAATTAGGAAACATCAACCAGAAAAATTATTTCAGTTACATTAATACGGATATTGACTTGGGAAATTTCACTATTAATCCAGCCATTCGATTAGATTATTTTCAGTTTTCTTATTTAGACAAATTGGCACCAAAATTTCAAATTGAAAAGGAAGAAAAAGTTAAAATTTCACCTAAACTAAACTTCATATATACACCAAATGATAAAGTACAATATTTTTTAAAATCCGGTTTAGGCTTTCATTCGAACGACACCAGAGTTATTGTTTCACAAACAGACAAGAAAACATTGCCCACCTCAGCTGGAGCGGATTTAGGTACGATTTTTAAACCTATGAAGAATTTAATAATCAATAGTGCATTATGGTTTTTAGAATTACAACAAGAATTTGTATATGTTGGTGATGCAGGAATTGTAGAACCAAGTGGCAAAACCAGAAGAATGGGAATTGATTTTGGATTTAGATACCAACTTTCAAAATTTATCCATCTTAATTCCGATATTAATTATACGTATGCCAGAAGTACAGAAGAACCTGAAGGACAAAATTATATTCCGTTAGCGCCAGATTTAACTTCAACAGGAGGAATTAGCATGACGAATTATAAGGGATTTTCGTCTAGTTTTAATTACAGATATTTAAAATCGCGACCAGCCAATGAAGACAATTCTATAGTAGCAAAAGGCTATTTTGTATCTGATTTTAACTTGAATTACCAATACAAAAAAATAAATTACGGAATTATTATCGAAAACATTTTTAATACCAAATGGAATGAGACTCAATTTGCTACAGAATCTCAATTACAAAATGAAACACAACCTGTTGAGGAGATTCATTTTACACCTGGAACTCCATTCTATATAAAAGGAAAAATAACATACACTTTTTAAGTTTGAAATCTCGTCTTGTTATCTTGACGAGATTTTTTACTTCATTCGCCTAAATAAATAAAAACATTTGTCACTATATGTTTAGGTCTTGCTTCAATTGGCACATCCAAACCACCAGAATTTACACTTACCGTATGCGAATGGTCACCAGATGAAGTTGAAGAAAATAAGGTTGCAGAAATATTTTCTGGTCTTCCAACATTCACATTTATAATTGGAAGCAAAGCTAAAACATTTGTAGCTAAACCAAGAGATTGTGTTGGACTATATTGATCGCTATATTCATGATGATGATTTCCAGCAAGAGCTGTTACTCCTGAAAAATTCACATTTGGCAGATGAGCTTGCGTTAAAACAATTTGATTAGAGCCTGTTATGCTTCCCATAGTATCTGCAGGAGTTTTAGACTTAATAAAACTATCATCCATATTAATTAAATTCCCACTAAACCCTATAGAAATGGCATTACTTTGGGCAGTTGTAGAAAGTGAAGTAATGGATCTTCCATCTAATAAATACCAACCATTATGATCAGTAGTTGCTAGAGAATGTTTTATGTCACCAAACATAATAGCATTAGGTCCGGCCAAATTCCACTGCGCCCCATCATTATAATATAACCCATCATGAACTGAAACTGGCGTATAAGTTTGTGACTCAAAAGTATTATAAGTTATCATGGCTGGACTATGTTTCGAAATGGGATTTGGCAAAATGGTTTGTACCAATACACTGCGTGTGGGCAAAAAACCTTGACTGTCACTATAAATATCTAAAATAGCATCTGTGTCGGGTGTTATTGTACCAATACCAACACTTTGTGAAAATCCATTCAAACAAACGTATAAACAGATTATGAAATAAGTATTTTTTTTCATTTTTAGAGGGATTACAAGATTATTCACCTAAATATATAAATGTGTTGGTAGCCATTTTTTTGACACTTGGTAACGGCAGGCTACTTCCTCCACTTTGGACCGTTACAGTATGTGTATGATTACCCGAATTACTTGAATTGGAAAGCTGGGTTGCCGGCGTCTTATTACCTATATTTGTATTTAAAACATTTAAAGTTACTCCTGATAAAATCCCCAATAAACCGTAAACTACATTAATATTTTCAATTGCTGAATTATGTTGATCGACAAAAGTATGATCGTGATCTCCATCAGAAGATGTAGTACCTGAAAAAACTACGTTAGGCAAATTGGCTTGTGAAATAATTACCGTATTGGAACCACCTGTTTGTGTTAGGGATTCAGACAATGATTTAGCTTTTAAAATTTTATCTGTAGCATCCGGCAGATGCGTACCAAAACCTAAACTAGCCCCGTTAACTTGAACAAGAACTGGTAAAGTATTTAAAGATCTACCATCTAACTTATACCAACCTAAGTGATCGTCAGTAGCTACACTATGCTTTATGTCACCAATCTGAATTGAAATTGGCTCAAGACGTACCCATTTAACACTATTATTATAATACAAACCTGGAGCAACTGCTGTATCACCACTTCCATTAGTATTTGTATTATACACAATCATTCCTGCTACATGATTAGTTAATGGTGTTGCTAAATTCGTATTCTCTAAATTTACTTTAGTAATTAAAACCGTTTTATCAGTGCTAAAAACTTCTAAAGCAACATCATCATGTGGAGTTACAGTACCTATACCGACTTGACCATTTGATTCAACAAAAATTAAAACAAATAGATATATATAATTTTTCATCATAGCCCAATTATTTTCCTAAATAAATAAAAACATTTGTTGCTATGTAAGATGGCACTCGTTCCACTGGTGTATTTAAACCATTAGAAGAAACAGTAACATTATGCACGTGATTACCCGAATTACCAGTAGTTTTATTTGTAGTACGAACTTCATCTTTTGCAACTTGTTCAATGGAGAAGAGAGTTAAAATACTAGTAGAAAGTAGACCTATACTTTGAAAACCTAAATAACTATCTACTAGATGTGCATGCGAACCTCCACTACTAGTTGATCCGGTAAAAGTAACATTAGGTAAATTGGCTTGAGAAATCAAAAAACTTTTTGAACCTGCCAAAGATCCGACAACATCGGCATTAGATTTGCCTTTTAAAAACCGATCTGTAGCATCAATTAGGTGAATAGTTTGACCTAAACTACTTGCATTCAATTGTGCATTCAAAGGTAAACTAGCAATTGGCCTTCCATTTAGCAAATACCAACCCTCATGATCAGTGGTAGAAAAGCTATGCTTTATGTCACCAATTTTAATAGAATTAGGTACAAATAATATCCATTTAGCCCCATCATTATAATACAAACCGGAGACTACTCGACTTACACCAATACCATTTGGCATTTTATTGTAAACTACAACTCCTTGAACATGAACAGACAAAGGTGAAGGGTCAATAACACTTGTTAGCAATACCCTTGGAACCAGCAAGCCTTGAGAGGAACTTACTAATTCTAACTGAGCATCTTCATGAATTTGAGACCCACCAATTGCAACCTGTGAAAATGATTTTACAGAAAATAAAATCAAAATCAATTTAATTAATTTACACATAGATTTTAACTTTAAAAATTAATTACTGGGGGTTATAATTTTTAATAGCTATGTATAGTTTTTTTTTATAAAGTTAATCAATTTTTGTTTTAAAAAAACAAAATGACAAAAAAATCATTAAAAAAATAAATTATACTTTAAAAAGTACTTAATATTTTACGATATCAAGAATTAAGGCAAATCCAAAAAGTAGTTTTGTTTAACTGTAAAAACAAAAAAATTAAACAATTTTTAATAACCCATTCGGATCTGGACAATTTTCTTTATAAAAAGCAAGTGTACTTTCAGAACAAACTCCAGGGTAATCGCCAAATTTCCCTTCCATATCAATAATAATTTGAAAATGTAAATGAGGTGCGTAATCGCCGTTGATTGGAGGTAAACCTAGAGTAGCAATTTGTTGCCCTTTTTGAATAGCATCTCCGACTTTTTTACCTTCTAAACTGGCTTCACTTAAATGTCCGTATAAAGTATGAAATTTGAAATTATCAACTTCATGTTCTAAAATTATAGTCGGACCATAATCACCTAAAGCGGTATTGTTTTGAAAACTATGAATTTTTCCTTCTAAAGCTGCGAAAATTGGGGCTTGTTCGTTAATCCACAAGTCTAAACCAATATGAATGTTTCTTTCTTCTGTGTCTGGATTTTTAAAAACCGAACTTCTTTTGTATAAATTACGATTTTCTATATAGCCACCAAACATGATTTTTCCATCATATAAATCTAACTGATTTTGAATAAAAACTTCGTAATCTTGAGCGGTTTCTAATTTATGATTTTGTAAATCTGTATTTGTAATTGATAAATCTAAGGCTACATATTCCGAATAGTCAATTTCAGGAGAAATGACTTTAGCAGCTTCTATATTTTTTAAAAAGTGTTCCATTTTTCAATATAAATTTATAAAACTAATTCTGCATATAATTTTTCGAATGTCGCATCCAAATCGGAACTAAATCCAGAATGTGGTCGAGACGTTTGAATACTTGAACTTTTTACAGCGGTTAGCCATCTGAAACGTTCTTCAATTGGAAATTGACCAATAGGTCCGCCATCCGATTTACCCTTGCAAATTTTCACGAAAGAATCTATATTTATTTGTACTTGTTCGAGATCAAATTCTGGGCAAAAGGCACTGATTTTTTCGGTTGGAATTTGATATTCCATTCGCAAATATTTCTGACGCTTGCATAAAAGCATCAAGCCAACATTGACAAATTCTTCGCGTTCTACTTTTGGCACGACACGAAGTACAGCATAATCATATAAGTGTTTTTCGTGCATCTTGCGCTTCTTTTAAAAATAAACCTGAGTTCGCTAATCGAATCGATAAAAACTGAAAATAAACTTCTTTAATTTCATCTGGTGTGATGGCGCCATCTTCCCAAAGTAACCAATCGTCTGGAATTTGATGGACAATTTCTCTCAAAATCGTTTCGTTTAATTTCGTTGTAAATTCTTGATGGGCTTCTTGTAATAAACTAGCTTTTGGTAATAAAACGTGATCTTTTATTAAAGAAAATGGAGTAACTGCGCTTTTTTCCCAATTCGTCCAAGAATGATGAAAATAAAAGGAAGCGCCATTATCAATTAACCACAATTCTTTCTTCCAAATTAATAAATTGGTGTTTTTAAAAGTTCTGTCGACGTTTGTAATAAAAGCATCAAACCAAACTATTTTTGAAGCCAGCATTGGTTCGCAATCATTAACAGCCGCATCGTAAGTAATTGAACCCGATAAATAATGCAAGCCTAAATTTAACCCTTGACTAAATTTTAATAAATCCTGAATTTCTTCATCGCCTTCAGTTCTTCCAAAAGCTTCATCTAAATGGGCAAAAACCAATTCTGGAATCGGCAAACCTAAATATTTGGCAATTTGACCGCCTAAAAATTCGGAAATTAAAGCCTTAACTCCATGTCCTGCACCGCGAAATTTCAATACATATTTAAAATCATCATCAGCCTCAGCCAAAGCGGGTAAAGAGCCGCCTTCTCGCAGTGGCGTAATATATCGAGTAACGTTTACCGTTCGTAAATCTAAATTCATGTTATGAGAATCTTTTACCAAAGATAGCAAAAAAAAACTCCGATAATTATCAGAGTTTTTTTGTTTCTTTTCATTTGAACTGTGAAGTACATAACTCTCAATCGCTAGTCATTTCAATTTAAACTGAATCTGAGACTGAGACTGAAAACTAAATTTATGCCGAAATCGTTTCTACTTCTTTATTGATTTTATTTACCAAACCAACCAAAACTTTTCCTGGTCCAACTTCTGTAAAACTTGTTGCACCATCTGCAATCATTTGATTTACCGATTGTGTCCATTTTACTGGAGCGGTTAATTGAATGATTAAGTTTTTCTTGATTTCATTCGCATCCGAAACTGCGCTTGCCGTTACATTTTGATATACTGGGCAAATTGGTGATGAAAAAGTTGTTGCTTCAATAGCTGCTGCTAATTCTTCTCGAGCGGGTTCCATCATAGGTGAGTGAAATGCCCCACCAACTGGTAAAATTAAGGCTCTTTTCGCACCTGCTTCTTTCATTTTTTCACAAGCAACTTCTACCGCTTTGTATTCACCAGAAATTACTAATTGTCCGGGACAGTTGTAATTCGCTGCTACTACTACTCCATCAATAGAAGCACAAATATCTTCTACAATTTTATCGTCTAAATTTAAAACGGCAGCCATAGTTGAAGGTGTAATTTCACAAGCTTTTTGCATGGCAAGAGCACGTTGAGAAACTAACTTCAAACCATCTTCAAAAGATAAAGCGCCGTTTGCTACTAAAGCAGAAAATTCTCCTAAGGAATGTCCGGCCACCATTTCTGGTTTAAAATTTTCTAATGTTTTAGCTAAAATTACCGAATGTAAAAAAACAGCCGGTTGTGTTACTTTCGTTTCTTTTAATTCTTCTGCTGTTCCTTCAAACATAATATCTGTAATTCGGAAACCTAAAATCTCGTTAGCTTTTTCAAATAATTCTTTGGCTATTGCCGAATTTTCATATAAATCTTTACCCATTCCGGTAAATTGTGCGCCTTGTCCAGGAAAAACGTATGCTTTCATTTTTTTTAGTTTAAAAGTTTATGTGTTTAAAAATTTAAGAGAAATTCAAAAATTAAAAACAGAAAACAAAAATACTTATTTTGTAACAATCTCATCATATTATTGTCTAATATTTAC
>CAZULO010000144.1:5635-7662 GCA_964621245.1 uncultured Flavobacterium sp. | reverse complement strand
ATGGCAGTAGCTAATACTTCTGCTGGAATAACTGTGGTTGATGGATCTTCTAGTGCTACAGCTTTTGGGAATTCTTCACCCGCTGCATAAGCAATTGCATATTTTCCAGAGTTTGAGCTAATTTCTACGGTGTTGTTTTCTTCTACTGTAAAAGTAAGTGGTTGTTCTGGAAACGTTTTTAAAATATCTAACAATAGTTTTGCCGGGATGGCTACACTACCTGTGCTGTTAGATTCAATTTCTAAACTTGCCGACATAGTAGTTTCTAAGTCAGAAGCTGAAACGTGTAATTGGTTGTTATCTAATTCAAATAAAAAATTATCAAGAATCGGTAAAGTGTTGTTACTATTAATAACACTTCCTAAAACTTGTAACTGTTTTAATAAATACGAACTGGATACTATAAAATTCATCATCTTTTATTTTTTTGCTTCACAAATATAGTGGGTTACGGCTAAAACTAAAAATTTACTTATTAACAACTACTGGTTGTATTTTTTCTTTCTTAAATAGGTAAACAAAAACCCAAAGATTCCTAATAATACTATTGGTAATGCAACAGTTAGCATTTGGGTTTTAGTGTAATTTTCTTCCACACTAACTCTATCTAATAAAGGTAAGCTGACATCTTTACTTCTAATGTTAATAAGTCCGTTGTCGTCTAATAAATAATTTACGCTATTTAACATAAATTCTTTGTTTCCGAAATATTGTCCGGTGTATTTGTCATACCCTAATTCAATAGGTACATTTTTATCTAATTGATTTTTAATGACATCGCCATCCGAAATCACAATCATTTTTGTAGGTACACTTTTGTTTAAAAACTGAGGGTCTTTAAAAGGCAATACCCGATTGTTATACATGGATGTGAAAGAGCCTTCTAATAAAGCCGCTACAGGAATCAATCCGCCACCGGCATAATCTTTTGGCGTTGTTTCTTCTGAAATCATTTCTAAAGCAACAGTTGTTGGTGTTCCGATTACTTTCGAATAAGGTGAACTTTCTAATAAAATAGTTTTTTTAACGTCAGATTTTAATAATTCAATTGGCGAACAGAAATCGAATTTCACACCATCTGTATTTTTTACTATCGGATGCTTTTTGGAAGCGGGATAAATAAAGGGAGACATTCTCCAGTTATAGGTTTCCATTTGTGTTTCGCTTCCTTCGTTTCCTGTGGCTAGTTTAATAGGTGTGCCGTATTCGTCTTTAATAAGTTGCGGATTAATTCGGAATCCGTATTTGAAGAACATATCAGTTAAATTCAAATCGTTACTCGCTACTAAAGTGGTACCAGTTTCATTATAAAGTTGTTCCATTTCAGCAGTAGTACCGTCAATTAACCAAAGTGTTTTTCCTCCTTTCATAATAAATTGATCCAGTACTTGTTTTTCCTGCTCAGTAAATTTTTCTCTAGGTTTTGCAATAATAGCTAAATCGTAAACATTTAGGGCTTTTAGCGTTTCTTTGGGTTGAGTGGCTACAGAATCTAAAGTAATGGGTCCGATGTAGTAATTTTCACGGATGGTTTTTAGGAAATCGGCAATAAAAATATCGTCTAGTTCCTGATTTCCTTTAATGACTGCAATTTTACGTTGTTTTTCTTTAGCAATTTTGTTGATGGCTTCTGCAAAAGCATATTCTAAATGTTGCACCGAACTTTCTACTTTTTTCTCAGTTGAAGCGCCCATCAGGTTTTTTAATAATTGTACTTTCGCACCTTTATCGCCATAATTCGCCAAAGCCCATGGGAATACTACTTCTTGTGTTTGTTTTCCTTTTTCTTCAACAGTAACGTTTATTGGCGTTAATCCTTTTTCGAAGAATTTCTTCATCACTTCCACACGTTCTTCTTCTTTTTCAATTGGATTGACAAATTGAAAGGTAATGTTAGAATTGTAGGCGTTGAATTCTTCTAATAACTGACGGGTTTCCGTTTGTAGTTTCTTGAAATCGGCTGGGAAATTACCTTCTAGAAAAACATCTATAATTAATGGCGAATCAACTCCATCAATGATTTTTTT
>CAZULO010000144.1:0-5535 GCA_964621245.1 uncultured Flavobacterium sp. | reverse complement strand
CCATCAAAACCAAAATAGAAGAAAAAGCATAAGAATACCGCAATAATAAACGCTACAATTTGATTGTCTGATAGCGTCGAAGTAAATACACCAATAGCTGTATAAGCACCAATTAAGAATAGCAATCCGAAATAAGAACCGATTGTACTTCCGTAATCGAATGTGCTTTGAGGTGCTGTATAACTAGAAACGATAAATACATAAAATAAGGTAGGAAGGATGGCAATTAAAATTAAGATAAAAGCGCCTAAAAACTTCCCGTTTACGATTTCCCACAAGCTTAAAGGTTTGGTGAATAAGATTTCTAACGTACCTTGTTTTTTTTCGTCAGAGAAACTTTTCATGGTTACGGCTGGAATTAAGAAAATTAAAATCCAAGGCGCTAATTTAAAAAACGGACTCATATCCGCATAACCCGAATTTAAGATGTTAAAATCGCCATCAAAAACCCAAAGAAATAAGCCGTTTAGCAGGAGAAAAATGGCTATTACTAAATACCCAATTGGCGAACCAAAAAAGGATTTTATTTCACGTAATAAGAGTGCTTTCATATGATTGTGTGACGTTTGAAACGTTTAAAAATTGTTTTGTTTTTCGCAAAAGTAAAGGATTAACTTGAAAGTTAAAACTTTAATTTGTTTTTTGACACAGATTGCACAGATTTCAAAAATTTTAATATTTTATTTGATCTGTGATTCGAAAAATTCGATATTTCGCGGCTACAATTTTACACTAAAGTAGCCAATTTATTTACGCTCCAAGCTTCTGGTTTTCCATCAAAAAGCGTTTTGGTGTAAGTCCAAACGTTATTAAAAAGAGCGGAATTTCTGTAATTTTCCAACGCTTCTTCATCACGCCAGTAACTGTAGGTAAAGAAAATTCTAGGATCTTGTTTGTCTTGATACAATTCTAAAAATTCATTACCATCAAAATTTCTAATTTGCTGTTTAATTTCTTCAAAATTCGCTAAAAAAGCTTCAATTTTATTTTCTTGAAAAGTTAATTTCACTATTCGTACAAACATATTTTTTTAATTTTTAAATCGTAAATCCCAAATCGTAAATCCCAAATTATTCCGTAAATTCAACAAGTACAACATCTTGAATTTTCAAACCTAATAAAGATCGGGCCGAACCAGTTCGAGACGGATTACTCTTATAAATGGCAATTTCCAAGTAATCGTCCTGATTGAAAATGGCTATTTGATTGCCTATCATGGCATTTAAATCGGCAGTACTATTGTTTTTAAAATCGGAGTAATTGTTTTTTACTTTATTAATGGTATGCAGAAAAAAACGAATGCTGTAGGTTCTTCCTTTGGCCATATCTTCAATAAAAGATTTCGATATATTAGTAACACAATTTCCAAAATCATCGATATGAACCACATGACCTTTGATTGTCTTTGCTTTTTCATCGACAACCGGGACCAAAACGTTCATTTTTTTTATGTTGCTGAGTGGTGTTCCTACTACATTTAGTTCTCCGCCCTTAGCTAAATGAGCGGCTACGTTGGCAAATACATCTAAATCACTAGCGCCCTGTGTTAACCGATCGTGAATGTTGATTTGTATAATTTTTTCGGGTTGTACTTTGCTGGCTACACTTCCGAAAATTCCGTTATCTGCACCTACAAAATAATGCCCATCGTATAACATTACAATATGGGCTGTATCTGCATTTCTGGCAGCATCGACCGCAACAATATGAACGGTTCCTTTTGGAAAATGTTTGTAAGAAACGGCGGTAAGGTAACTGGCCTCTAATAAATTAAATTTATCGATGGCATGTGATATGTCTACAATATTTACAGTGGGTAAGATTGAAAATAGCTTGCCTTTCAAAATTCCTGCAAAATGGTCTTTTACACCATAATCTGTAGTAAGAGTAATTATCGACATGCTATTGTTTATAACTTATTTGAAAAGGAAACGTTGTTTTTGTTATATTTGAGTGATACAAAACTACTCTTTTTTTTACAGAATAAAAACAATTTAAATGTATAGCCTTTGAACGAAAGAATTATTGAATTAGAAAACATTGCTCCAAAAGATTTTTGGGGTGCACATGATAGTCATTTAGAAACCATTAAAAAGTACTATCCCAAGTTAAAGATTGTAGCTAGAGGAACTATTCTGAAAGCTTTTGGTGAGGCGGAAGTATTGGATGAGTTTGAGAAGCGATTCCGTAGATTAATGACACATTTTACCCGTTTTAATACGATAGATGATAATGTGATTATGCGTGTGATTGAAGGTGATGCGCAGCAAACTGGAGAAATGCATAAAAGCGATCAGATTTTGGTTCATGGTCTGGGTGGAAAGCTAATCAAAGCGATGACACCTAATCAGCAAAAGTTGGTAGATACGGTAATGAAAAATGATATGGTTTTTGCTGTAGGTCCTGCCGGAACAGGTAAAACCTATACTGCAGTGGCATTGGCCGTGAAAGCCTTAAAAGAAAAACAAGTCAAGCGAATTATATTAACTCGTCCAGCTGTAGAAGCAGGGGAGAACTTAGGTTTTTTACCAGGTGATATGAAGGAAAAGTTAGATCCGTACATGCAACCTTTGTATGATGCATTACGCGATATGATTCCGCCACAAACCTTAGAAGATTATATTTTAAAAGGTATAGTGCAAATTGCACCCTTAGCTTTTATGCGTGGTAGAACTTTAGATCATGCTTTTGTGATTTTAGATGAAGCTCAGAATACGACCCATTCTCAAATGAAAATGTTTTTAACCCGTATGGGAAAAAATGCCAAGTTTATTATAAATGGCGATCCGGGTCAAGTGGATTTGCCAAGAAGAACCATTTCCGGTCTAAAAGAAGCGTTGTTAGTTTTAAAAGATATTGACGGCATTGGGATTCTATACTTAGATGATAAAGATATTGTTCGCCATAGGTTGGTGAAAGCTGTGATTAATGCATATAAAAGCATTGAGAATACGGATTAACTTTTGTTATTTATAAAAACGAGTTTTTCTTTTGAAAAAACTTATAAACACGAAAACGTTTTCGTTGTTAATTTGGTAATTTTGTATGATTTTTTTTAAATATTTATATATATTTTAGCGTAAACTATACTAAAATACTAAATTATGAAAAAAATCAATGTAGTCTTAGGACTCAGTTTATTTGGTTTATTTTCTTGTCAAACAGAGCAAGAAAACAATACAGATTCGAAAACGTTTAAAGCGATTCAGGTTACGAACCACGAGGGTAGACCTTTTAGTACTGGTGGATCTTCGGAAAGTTCAAGTAAGTATGTGGCAGGCGCTGGAGGTGAAGTTATGATGCAGGCATTTTATTGGGATGTGCCAGCTGGTGGAAACTGGTGGAATACGGTGAAAAGTAAAGTTGTAAGTTGGGGAAATGCAGGAATTGGTTCCATTTGGTTGCCACCCGCTTCAAAAGCCCAAAACGGACCTTTTTCTATGGGATATGATCCCACAGATTATTTTGATTTTGGTCAGTTTAACCAGAATGGAACAGTGGAAACTCGTTTCGGATCGTTAACGGAATTAAATAGTTTGATTACCACATCGCACGCAGAAAATATAAAAGTGTATGCGGATATGGTTTTGAATCATAATAGTGGTGGGCAATCTGAAGCTAATCCGTTTACAGGTACTTCAACCTATACCAATTTTAATGGTGTAGCTTCTGGAAAATTTAAACGAACGTATAATGATTTTTATAAAAATTCGTTTGGAACAAATGACGAAGGCAGTTTTGGTGGTTTTCCAGATTTATGTCATGCAAATCCTTATGTGCAAGATTGGTTGTGGAAACGTGTAGATGGAGTAGGGAAGTATTATAAAAACACCATGAAATTTGACGGTTGGCGATTTGATTTTGTGAAAGGTTTTGGTCCTTGGGTAATAAATAATTGGAATGCCAATGTAGGTGGTTTTTCAGTTGGTGAATATTGGGACGGAAATGCTGCTACTTTGCAATGGTGGGTGGATAATGCCAACTCATCTGCTTTTGATTTTTCTTGTTATTATGTAATGGATGATGCGTTTGATAATAATGATTTGTCAAAATTAGCTAGTGGCGATATGTTATGGAAACGCAGACCATTTAGAGCGGTTACTTTTGTATCGAATCATGATACGGATCAAATTTGGAAAAAATCATTAGCGTATGCGTATATTTTAACTCATGAAGGCTTGCCAACTATTTTTTATAGAGATTATGAAGAGTGGCTAGACAAGGCTAAATTGAATAATTTAATTTGGATTCATAACAACAAGGCAACAGGAAATACAACCATTTTATATGCAGATAATGACGAGTATGTTGCAAGAAGAAATGGGTATAACGGAAATCCAGGTTTAGTGGTGTATATTAATAATTCAAATGTCTGGCAAGAACGTTGGATTGATACCAATTGGACTTCGACTGTAATTAAAGATTTTACAGGAAGTTCTACTTGGGAACCTGCTACGGCTGCCGATAAACGAGTGAAGATTCAAGTCCCACCAAATGGATATTCGGTTTGGTCAGTAAAATAAAATTAAAAAAAAACTGCTTTTTCTTAAAGCGGTTTTTTTATTTATTCTATTTTTGCAGCACAACAACAGCTTCTGAAATAGATTCAGAATAAACTACACAACAACATGAATACAATTACTACAACAAATTTTAATTTTACTGGTCAGAAATCCGTTTACAGAGGAAAAGTTAGAGAGGTTTATAATATCAATGACAATTTATTAGTCATGATTGCTACAGACCGACTTTCCGCTTTTGATGTGGTTTTACCTGAAGGCATTCCGTATAAAGGACAGATTTTGAATCAGATTGCAACAAAATTTATGCAATTAACGGAAGATATTGTGCCAAATTGGTTAATTGCCACTCCAGATCCAAATGTGGCTGTCGGATATTTATGTGAACCTTTTAAAGTAGAAATGGTAATTCGTGGGTATGTTTCGGGACATGCAGCTCGTGAATATGCTTTAGGAAAAAGAACCATTTGTGGTGTTACGATGCCAGAAGGTTTAAAAGAAAATGACAAGTTTCCAACTCCAATAATTACGCCAACCACTAAGGCCGATAATGGTTCGCATGATGAAGATATTTCGCGTGAAGCGATTTTAGCAAACGGCATCGTTTCTGAAGAAGATTACTTAGTTTTAGAAAATTATACGCGAGCTTTATATCAAAGAGGAACAGAAATTGCCGCTTCAAGAGGTTTAATATTAGTGGATACGAAATATGAATTCGGTAAAACTAAAGACGGTAAAATCGTTTTAATTGACGAAATTCATACACCAGATTCCTCTCGTTATTTTTATGCAGAAGGTTATCAGGAAAGACAAGATAATGGCGAAGAGCAGAAACAATTATCAAAAGAATTTGTACGTCGTTGGTTAATTGAAAACGGTTTTCAAGGGAAAGAAGGGCAACAAATTCCAGACATGAATCAAGAATATGTAGAATCAGTTTCGGACAGATATATCGAATTATTCGAAAATATTTTAGGAGAAAAATTCGTAAAAAGCGACATTTCAAATATTGAAG
>CAZULO010000143.1:0-7718 GCA_964621245.1 uncultured Flavobacterium sp. | reverse complement strand
TTGTAAAGTTTCTAGTTGCTGTACAACCGTTTGCATCCGTTACTGTTACGGTATATGTTCCTGCAGAAAGTCCAGTTGCTGTAGCAGCCGTTCCACCAGCAGGTGACCATGAGTAAGTATATCCACCAGCACCACCAGAAGGAGTTACAGATGCTGAACCATTCGATCCACCATTACAAGATACGTTTGTTTGAGCAGCAGTTGCTAAAGAAATAGCCGTTGGTTGTGTTACAATTATTCCAGAAACTGTACCGGCACATCCGTTACTATCTGTAATTGTTACAGAATAACTTCCAGCGGTAAGTCCTGTTCTGTCCTCAGTTGTAATTCCGCTACCCCAATTGAATGTGTATGGGCCAGTTCCTCCATTTGGAGTTAAATTGATAGTTCCATTTGAGCCTCCATTACAAGCAACATTTGTTACAACAGTAGTTCCTGACACGATTGATGCAGGTTGAGTTACAGTTGCATTAACAGTTCCTGTACATCCATTTGCATCGGTAATTGTTACAGAGTATGTTCCAGCGGTAAGTCCTGTTCGGTCTTCAGTGGTTGGACCACTTAACCAGCTGAAGGTATAAGGAGGAATTCCACCAGATGGAGTTAAGTTGATAGCACCGTTTGAACCTCCATTACAAGCAACATTTGTTACAACAGTAGTTCCAGAAACGGCTGCTGTTGGTTGTGTGATAGTAAAATTTCGAGTTGCCGTACAACCGTTTGCATCAGTGACAGTTACAGTATAAGTTCCAGCAGTTAAACCACTTGCTGTTGCAGCAGTTCCGCCAGTTGGAGCCCAAGAATAAGTATAGCTAGGAGTTCCTCCAGAAGGAGTAACCGAAGCTGAACCATTAGATCCACCGTTGCACGTTACATTTGTTTGCGCAGCTGTTGCCGTACTGATAGCAGTTGGCTGTGTAATTGTAAAATTACGAGTTGCCGTACATCCATTCGCATCTGTAATTGTTACAGAATAAGCTCCAGCAGCAAGTCCGGTTCTATCTTCTGTTGTAATTCCTCCACCCCAATTGAATGTGTATCCTGGAGTTCCGCCTGAGGGAGTTAAATTGATAGACCCTGTTGTGCCACCATTACATGCTATATTGGTTACTACAGAAGTTGCTGAAATAACTGTGGGTTGTGTAATTGTAAAATTACGAGTTTCCGTACAAGCATTTGCATCTGTTACTGTTACGGTATAAGTTCCTGCAGAAAGTCCAGTCGCTGTAGCAGCCGTTCCACCAGTAGGAGACCAAGAGTAAGTATATCCACCAGCACCACCAGAAGGAGTAACCGAAGCCGAACCATTCGATCCTCCATTACAAGAAACGTTTGTTTGAGCAGCAGTTGCTGTACTGATTGCTGTAGGTTGTGTGATGGTAAAATTACGAGTTGCCGTGCAGCCGTTGGCATCTGTCACAGTACAAGTCCAAGCTCCAGCTGATAATCCAGTTACTGAAGTTGATCCATCTCCAGTTGGATTTCCTGGTGTCCAATTATAAGTATATCCACCAGCTCCTCCAGAAGGGATATTAATCGATGCCGCTCCGTTAGAACCGCCGAAACAAGTAACATTGGTTTGATAAGCTGCAGTTGCTACTATAGCCGTAGGCTGTGTAATTGTAAAAGTACTAGTTGCTACACACCCATTTGCATCGGTTACAGTACATGTCCAAGTTCCAGGTGATAATCCAATTACAGAAGTTGTGCCGTCTCCGGTTGGAGTTCCTGGTGTCCAATTGTAGGTATATCCACCCGCTCCACCAGTTGCTGAATTAACAGTTGCAGCTCCGTTAGAACCTCCGTTGCAAGCAACATTGGTTTGAGATGCTGGAGTAAGCGAAAGTACAGGCGGTTGAGTAATTGTAAAATCACGTGTAGTGGAACATCCACTAGCATTATCAATTACGGTACAAGTCCAATTTCCAGCACTTAATCCAGTAACCGAAATGGTTCCGTCACCTATTGGGTTTCCCGGTGTCCAGTTATAAGAATAATCGCCGCTTCCGCCTGTAGCTGTATTTACCGAAGCAGCTCCTGTGGTACCACCAAAGCAAGAAACATTAGTTTGAGACGCAGCGGTAAGACTCAAAGCACAAGGTGCTATAACAGTAAAAATTGGATTAGTACCAGGGAAGTAAGCTCCGCCTGGATTGATGTCATACGCTGAGATTTCATCTGAAAGCCAGTTATCCGTATTACGATCACCGGTATTTAAGCAAATTGCAGCAAGAATAGCTGCTTTTGTACCCGATCTTATACCAGTATAAACATTATTGTCGCCATGATATCCCCCAGAACCTGGATCTCTATTAATTGCTATAGCACTTGATCCCATTGTAAGAGATGGAGGTAAATACGAATTGCTATTGTTGGGTTGTAGACCAGAACCAGGTACTAGAAATTGTCCTGCAGGTTGATTTACACCATTGAAAGTGGTGCCAAATGTGTTCATGAACCCAAATACAAACTGACTTACAGATGTAGGGGAACTTCCTTGAAAAATAAACCAGTTGTCTCCTCCACCAGGAATTGGACAACTTGCAGGATTTGTAAGTGTCCAGCCTATGACGTTAACTGTGCCAGGTAATCCAGAAACACCAGGCGTTGTTCCACCAGTAATTGAAAATTTAGTAACGGTTCCAGCTGGCATTGCAGAGGTTAGTGTCCAAGTAATCGAGCCTTCCGCAGTATTTGTTACAGAAGTGGTTCCGAAAGTACCAGTAGCTTCATCATATCCATAATCAGTTATTCGGATAATAGTACCTGCTGACATAGGAACAAGATTTACGATACTCATTTCATATGGTACAATATCATAATTAGTACCTATTATTGCAATGTCACCAGGAGATAAAGTGGTTTGAGCGTGTAAGGACGTAAATAAACTTAAAATGCATCCTAATAAGTGTAATTTTTTTAGCATAGTTCTGATTTTTAGTATGTTAAAAATAAAAAATAAAAATGGACTATTCTTATAAATAGTCCATTTTTTATTTTTAAGGTCTACTTGGGTAAATACCCTCGTAGCAAATAATGTATTGCATGGCTACAAAATTTGGAGTAGTAGGAATTGGCTGAGGACCAGATCCCCAAGGTGTTAATGTAAGTCCAGTTGGATCAAAATTTAAAGTATTGTTTACCGTAGAACTTACTCCTGCTAAATTTTGATTTGGTACGGTATTAGTATACAGATTAGGATCTGAAGAGCCATTAGTATCCACTACTTTTCCTAAAGCATTATCAGTCGCAGAGGGTGTCGAATTAATTCCTGCATTAGTACTTGCTTTTACTACTGTATTTACTGAAATGTTTCCAGAAATATTTGACCCCGCTCCTTTTATAATTGAGTGGGTATGAGGTGGCATGTTTAATGCTGTAATAACAGTTGATTGAGTTCCTCCAACTTGACCTAAACTATAAGTTCCTCCTGGATGTGGACCAGAGATATTAGTACATTGGGTTGGAAAAGCACCTCGTAAATCAGGAAGTTTAAAGGTGTTTACGCCATCTCCACCGTAAGTAGTTCCTAAAATTGAAAATAAAGCTGTATTTGTATTAATTGCTAGCGTTTGACCTTCACAAGTGTAAAATCCTCGTGGAGCAAAGTTACCTGCAAAAAGCTTGATAGTTCCCATTATTTCGTCCATAATTAAAAATTTAAGTTAGTTTTAGTTTTGTTTATCAAATTTAGCTTTAGATTTAGGTACAAATTGAGGTAAATGTCATGAGAATGCTTTTTTATGTCATGAGAGAGAGGATATTGGTTAGATTAAATTATTTCTTAATCTAGGTTAAGAGTTTTCTTTAGAAAGCAGTGTAAATTTGTATTCTAAATAATCACTAAATTTTTATAAGATGAGCAATACAGTTTTACACAAAGCCAATACTAGAGGACACGCCAATCACGGTTGGTTAAATGCTTACCATAGTTTCAGTTTCGCAAGTTGGTATCATCCAGAACGCGTACAATTCGGAACTTTACGTGTGTTAAATGATGACACCATTGCAGCAGGAATGGGGTTTGGAGAGCATGGTCATGACAATATGGAAATTATTACGATACCGTTAGAAGGAGATTTGGCACATAAAGATAGTATGGGAAATGCCGAAACTATTAAAACTGGCGATGTGCAAGTGATGAGTGCAGGAACAGGAATTCGTCATAGTGAGTTCAATCCAAATGCTGACCAACAAACAAAATTATTCCAAATCTGGTTGTTTCCAAGAACCCAAAACGTTACGCCACGATACCAACAAATTACATTAAATGTAGCCGATCAAAAAAATAATTTTTCACAAATATTATCACCAAACGCTGATGATGCTGGAGTTTGGATTCACCAAGATGCGTGGTTTCATTTAGCAGATTTCGATGCAGATTTTTCTAAAACGTATGAATTAAAAAGAGAAGGAAATGGAATGTATGTTTTCGTAATTTCTGGAACTATTTCTGTAAACGGACAAGAATTAGAAACTCGTGATGGTCTAGGGATTACCGATTTTGAAACTTTAGACATAAAAGCTACTTCCGATGCGAAATTTTTATTAATGGAAATTCCAATGGAACACTAAAAGATTCAGTTTTCAGTCGTAGTCTCAGTAAAAAGAAAATCATGAACGAAGAAGTACAACTAAAAATCAATGATAATAACGGAGCTTTTTTCATTGAAATTGAAGGGAAACAAGAAGCATTAATGACATTCGTTTTCGCTGGCGAACATAAAATAATTATTGATCATACGGAAGTCAATTCAGGAAATAATGGAAAAGGTTTTGGTAAAAAAATGGTAGAGAAAGCTGTTGAATTTGCCAGAGAAAAAGGAATTAAAATCATTCCACTTTGTCCGTTTGCGAAAAGCGTTTTTGATACAACGCCAGATTTCAGAGACGTTTTGTAAATAAAATTATCCTGCAAGGTTTTCAAAACCTTGTAGGTATTTATATAAATAATCATGACAAATCTTTTAGAAAATAACATTATAGGAAAAATTGGTGTACAGAAATATTTGTGTACCATTTCTTGGCGCAACGGAACTTTCGTAATGGATGAACCCGAAAGCATTGAAGGAAAAGATTTAGGTCCGGATCCTTATTCCACACTTTTGGCATCATTAGCTGGTTGTACATTATCGACTTTACGAATGTATATCGATAGAAAAGGTTGGGATATTCCAGAAATACATATTTCATTAAATTTATCTCAAGAAAACAATTCCGAATTCACGACAACTATTTCAAGAAAAATTACTTTCTCAAATGAAATTGAAGAAGATGTCAAAAATAGATTGTTACTCATTGCCGAAAAATGTCCTGTTTCTAAAATTTTAAAAAATAATATTTTAATTGATACAACTATTTAGTTATGCATCCAAAAGACATTAAAAAAGAGTATACAAATGGTGAAGTAACCATCGTATGGCAATCTGGAAAATGTATTCATTCTGGAAATTGTGTTAGAAATAATCCTGACGTTTTTAAACCAAAGGAACAGCCTTGGGTAAATCCAGAAAATGCCACAACTGAAAAAATAATGGATACTATTGATAAATGTCCTTCTGGAGCACTGTCTTATTATTTAAACCAAAGATAATGGTTGAATTTACCACAACTGTTAACGCTTCTTTGGAAAAAGTATGGCAGCATTTAATTCTTAAAATTGAACATCCTGAAAAATTTGTTCCAGGTGTAAGTCAGGTTCTTATTTTGGATAAGAATGATAAAATGATCATCCGACAAATGACTGTAACAGCTGAAGGAATTAGTGCTACTTTAGTCGAAAAAATTACTTTCGAGTCCTATAAAGTTAGGTTTTTACTACTAGAACATCCAAAATTTGAAGGTGATGTAACTAATGAAATTCAATTTATTTCTGAAAAGGAAACGCAAATGACTTTTACGATGCGTTGGACAGATAAAATATCAAAAATTCCATTTGAGAATCAAGATCTGATTCAGAATGCAGTTTTAAAAACAAAACAATATATAGAAGAAAATTTATGAAACAACCCCCAAAATGGAAGTTCGCTATCATGGTTTGGTTGGCTGTTTATCCTGCCATAACTTTAGTTTCTTATTTAATCGGCAATCAAATAAAACACCTACCTTTACCCATTCGAACATTAATTATGACCTTAATTTTAGTACCATTAATGGTATTTGTATTGTTACCTACTTTACGAAAAATTTTAGGAAATTGGCTAAATAAATAAAAAATGAGAAAAATTATCGCTTTTGGAGCTTCGTCAAGTATCGCATCCATCAACAAACAATTGGCAACATTTGCCGCAAATCAATTTGAAAATGCTTCAGTAGAAGTGTTAGATTTAAATGACTATGAAATGCCTATTTATTCGGTAGATAAAGAAACGGAAAATGGCATTCCTAAATTGGCAAACGACTTCTATGCTAAAATTGGAAGTGCTGATGTAATTGTCATTTCATTCGCAGAACATAATGGAACATATGCTACAGCATTTAAAAATGTATTTGATTGGACATCCAGAATTAATGCCAAAACATTCCAAGAAAAAGACATGCTTTTATTAGCTACTTCTCCTGGTCCTCGTGGAGCAAGCACAGTTTTAGATAGTGCTGTTAACAGATTTCCATTTCAAGGTGGAGTGGTAAAAGGAAGTTTTTCTTTACCAAGTTTCAATGATAATTTTGATGCAGAAAAAGGCATTACAAATGAAGAATTAAAAACACAATTATTAGAAATTATAAAAGCAATATAATTTTTTATTACAATTTAAAAAGGGAAGTTTCTAAATTGAAACTTCCCTTTTTTTATTTTACCTTTTCAAGCTTAGATTCTCAAATGTCGAAACATCAATAATTTCTTCATTTTCTTCATCGTAAGATATTTTAACTAAATCACCCACAGCTGTTAATGGCAATTGATTCGAAATTTGTGACGATCCTACAAAAATAGTAGCATTGTCTTTTAACGTGAAATAATAAAAACTATTCCCGTTTTTTACATCATTTTGAATTCTTATCACGACTGCCTCTGTTACTTTTTTAGCAGATTTACTATCTACATTAATTTTATTTCCAGAAGAATTAAAAGCGGTTTTATAAGCCGTTAAAGCTTCACGCATAGTATTTCCAGTTCCAACAATGGTATAATCGGCAATAGAAACCATGGCATACATTTTTACTAATCCGCCATTGTCTTTTAAAGTCATCACGTAAGTTGGAATGTTATTAATATTGTACGGAATCGGTAATGACGCCACAAAACCTTTTTCTTGCACTTTTCCTTGTGCTGAACTTTGTGCGGCATATTCAGTCGCCCCACTTTGTTTATAAAATGTAGTTTCTTTTGTTCGAGTATCCACCAAAACAAATCCTACTGCCGATTCATCTTTTCCAACAGAAGTGATTCCAGTATACCAATACGATTTATTATCTTTTCCATATACTAATGTCAAATCTTCTGTAATTTGAAGTTTGTTTTCGTTTGAAAAATTCCAGTATCCTTTTACATATTCTCCCCAATCGTTCAACTGATCTTTAATAAATGAAATAGGCTGAATGCGATCTACCCAACTTGGTGTGTTTTTGATGTTATATTCTTTAATAGCCCCATTTTGTGCATTAACTACAATCACGCCTGTAGCATCATTTCCAGAAAAACCAACTTTTTTGGTATATTTCGTAACTACCCAATACGGAATACCAGCATCGTCAATTTCAAAAGAAAAATCGGTTAA
>CAZULO010000142.1:0-7806 GCA_964621245.1 uncultured Flavobacterium sp. | reverse complement strand
AACTGCTGGTGCTGCTGCTTATTTAAGTAATACTACAGGTATTAATTCAAAACCTAATTTTGGTATTGTAGCTTCTACAACTTTTGCAGAAAAACTTCATGCTATTATGTATCAGAAGTGGGTTGCTTTAGGTGGTATTAATGGTATCGAATCTTATATTGATTATACAAGAACAGGTTACCCATTAACTCCAGTTTCTACTAATGCAATTTCTCCAACTAAACCGTTGAGATTAATTTATCCAATTTCTGAATACATTGCTAATAGTAACAATGTACCTTCATTAACTAATGCGGATATTTTCAATTTAAATGCTAAGTCTCCATTCTGGTTACAATAGTCTTTAAGTATTTTATAAATAAAACCCCGATTTATTCGGGGTTTTTTTATTTCCATAAATTCTCATTACATTTGCTTATTAAATTTATAAAATGAGATTACTTACTGTATTGCTTACTTTTTTCTGTTTTGCCCTAAATGCGCAAGAAATTGATACCACATCTGTGCCTCCAATTAAAGCCGATATTAAATTGTATAAAACGTTCAACTCAGAAAGAGATACCGTTTATATAGATACTTCGTTAACTATTCAAGACGAATATAAATACAATTATCTTAAAAAAGATAACTTTGGTCTTTTCGCTTTTGCTAATGAAGGCTATTTGTATAACCAATTAGATTTTTCTAGAAAGGCCATAAACACACTGCCTCAATTTGGTTTTCAAGCTAAACATGCTACTTACCTTACTAATGCTGAAATGTTTTATTATTCCGTGCCAACTCCTCTAACGGATCTGTATTTCAAAACCGTTATGCGTCAAGGACAAAGTTTAGATGCGCTTCTTTCAGTAAATACGAAACCAAATCTTAATTTTACTATTGCCTATAAATCGATTCGTTCTATAGGTGATTATTTCAATAATTTAACTAGTTCTGGTCATTTCAGATTCCTTTCTTCTTACAATTCTTTAAATTCAAAATATTTTCTAAAAGTTAATTTCGTTGGGCAAGATATTTTGAATCAAGAAAATGGTGGGGTTGCTATACCTAGCCAGTTAGATGGTACCAATCCTTCTTTTAACCAAAGGGAACGTGTTGATGTTTTTTTTAACGATGCTTCCTCCAAACTTAAAGGGAATCGTTATTTTTTAGATCATTCGTATCAATTTTCTACTGGTAATTCTTTAGTTGTAAAGCATCAAGCTTTTTATGAGAATAAGTTTTATGAATTCATTCATATTACACCTAGCACAAGGTTAGGTAAGGCTACAACTTCTATTAATAACAAAACACGTTTTGATGTGTTTTATAATAAATTGGGTTTAAGTTATAAAACTAAAAATCTAGGTGAATTGAATTTTTTTCTAGACAATTACACTTATAATCAGTTTTATAAAATTCCTTTAAACATCGCATTTATTCCAACTAAAAGATACAATCTTCATAACCGAGTAAACACGGTTGGTGGACAATACGATTTCATTAAATACAATTGGAATTTCAGCATGCTTGCTCAAAATGCTATTTCAGGTCAAGCTTCTTCAAATTACGAAGCCCAAGCTAAATACAATTGGTCTGATGCGCAATTTGTGAAAATTTCGGCACAACAAGTCAGTAAAATTCCGGATAATATTTTCTTGTTTCATCAAAGTGATTACGAAAATTACAATTGGGATGCGTCTTTAAAAAATGAAAAAATGACCGTAATTAAAGCGGAAACTAAAAACAAATGGTTTGAAGCTTCTGTTCAATATTCGTTACTAAAGGATCATCTGTACTTTTTTAACACCGTTGAAAGAATTGATAGCTTAGTAGTAAAGCCTATGCAGTACGACAAATCAATCCAATATGTAACGGCTGAAGTTGCTAAAGAGTTCAAACTAGGTAATTGGGCTTTAGACAATCGTATTAAATTACAAGAAGTACAACAAGAGGCTAAAATTTTAAATCTACCTTATTTGGTCCTTCGTCATTCACTATATTACACCAAACCTGTATTTAAGAAGGCAATGTTGCTTCAAACTGGTGTAACGGTAAATTACTTCAGTAAGTATTATGCAGATGATTATGTAGCTGTTTTAGGTGAGTTTTTCGTGCAAGATCAATCCAAAGTAGGCGGTTTTCCTGTCTTAGATTTTTTCGTAAATGCCCGCGTTCAGCAATGTCGTATCTATCTTAAAGCGGAACATGTAAATGCTTTGTTTACCAATAAAGTGTCGTATTATAACACCCCAAATTCTCCTTTTCGTGATTTTCATATTCGTTTTGGTTTAGAGTGGAATTTCTTCAAATAAAATAAGGGCGTGCCCTTTCAGGTCGTGCTGTCCGCTCTATCTTTTCAATTTGTTGCTTTCTTAGTAAAGCAACAAATTAAAAAGGATGCCACTACCATCACTCACGCAACCCCGTCACTTATAGGTGTTTCAAGTTGTAAATAAATCTTTGAATTCTAGTGTCTTTATGGCCAAAAAAAATTCTTACCTTTGCCACTTCAAATGATAAAAAAATGAAATACGCAAAAAACATATTAGAAACTATCGGAAATACACCTTTAGTACAATTAAATAAAATTGCAGCAGAACTTCCTTGTTTGGTTTTAGGTAAACTTGAAATTTTTAATCCCGGTAATTCTGTTAAAGATCGTATGGCTGTGAAAATGGTCGAAGATGCTGAAGCTGATGGTCGTTTAAAACCAGGCGGAACAATCATTGAAGGTACTTCAGGAAATACTGGAATGGGTTTAGCTTTAGCAGCAATTGTTAAAGGGTATAAATGTATTTTCGTAATTTCAGACAAACAATCCAAAGAAAAATCAGATATTTTACGTGCCGTTGGTGCAAAAGTAATCGTTTGTCCAACTGATGTAGAACCTACAGATCCACGTTCTTATTATTCGGTTTCCAAACGTTTGGGAGAAGAAATTCCAAATTCTTGGTATGTCAACCAATACGATAATCCAAGTAATGCCACGGCTCATTACGAGCAAACGGGTCCAGAAATTTGGGCTCAAACCGAAGGTAAAATCACACATTTTGTGGTTGGAGTAGGAACGGGTGGAACCATTTCAGGAGTAGCCAAATATCTAAAAGAACAAAATCCAAATGTCAAAATCTGGGGAATTGACACGTATGGTTCTGTATTTAAAAAATACCATGAAACCGGAATTTTTGACGAAAATGAAATCTATTCTTACATCACAGAAGGAATCGGAGAAGATATTTTACCCAAAAATGTCGATTTTTCATTAATTGATGGTTTTACAAAAGTAACTGATAAAGATGCTGCAGTTTATACACGTAAATTAGCTTTAGAAGAGGGTATTTTCTGTGGAAATTCTGCAGGTGCAGCCATGAAAGGCTTGTTGCAATTGAAAGAACACTTCAAACCAGAGGATGTAGTAGTAGTTTTATTCCACGATTCGGGAAGTAGATATGTAGGTAAAATGTATAACGATGAATGGATGCGTGAACGTGGTTTTCTAGAAGAAGATATCACTAAAGCAGAAGATTTAATCAAAGATCATAAAGATAAACCATTAGTGATTGTTCGAACGGAAGAATTAGTTTCTCACGCCATCGATCGTTTAAAAAAATATAAAATTTCTCAAATTCCAGTTATTGATACCTCAGGTTTTGTGGGAAGTTTAGATGAATCAGATTTATTTAGAAGTTATTTTGAAAATAAAGATATCGCTGATTTGCCTATCAAAGATGTTATGGGAAAACCTTTTCCTATTGTTTCTGCTTCAGCTTCAATAGATGAAGTATCAAAATTAATCAACAAAGACAACCAAGCTGTTTTGGTAGATTTAGGAAATGGAAAGTACCATATTATTACCAAACACGATATCATAAGTTCGATTAAATAGTATATAGTCACTTTGTTTCTCTTTTAATTGAAACATCTTGTATTGGAAAGTGTATTTTTTTGAAAAAAAAAGTAAAACGGATAGCGAATTGTTATCCGTTTTTTTTTATATTTGAGATTATATAAGCCAATTAAATAGTACACGCCATGCAAGAAGAATTTCTCCATTATTTATGGGTAAATAAAAAGCTACCATTTACCCAACTCAAAACCCAACATAACGAAGATTTAGAAATCAATCACTTTGGACAATTTTTACAAAATGCAGGTCCAGATATTTTTAATGCCCAAATTGTTATCAACCAGCAAAAATGGGCTGGTAATATTGAAATTCATATCAAATCTTCAGATTGGTATGCTCACCATCACGAAAAAGATTCCAATTACGATAACATAATTCTACATGTGGTTTGGGAATATGATGCACCTATTTTTAGAAAAGACAATTCAGAAATTCCAACTTTAGAACTTCGGAACTATGTTTCACCTATCGAAACTACGGCTTACAAATCTTTGCTGACTAAAAAAACATGGATTAATTGTGAAAATCAAATAGCAACTGTAGATAGTTTTATCTGGAAAAATTGGTTGGAAAGTCTTTTCATCAATCGTTTAGAACGAAAAGCAGCTCAAATCGAAACCAGATTACAACAAACCAACTCCGATTGGGAAGCTGTATTCTTCGAATTGTTAGCTAAAAATTTCGGACTCAATACCAATGGGACTTGTTTTTTACAATTGGCTCAATCTATTCCCTATGCCATTATCCGAAAAGAACGCTCTAATGCCAAGTATTTAGAAGCTTTGTTTTTCGGAAAGTTAAATTTACTAGAAGAAGATTTAGATGATACTTATTATCTAGAATTGCAAGCTAACTGGGAATTTCTTAAAATTAAATATCACATACATGAAGAATTTGGTTTACAACCTCAGTTTTTCAAACTCCGACCTGATAATTTTCCAACCATTCGTTTGTCTCAATTAGTCCAATTATTAGTGAAGATTCCCAATTTGTGTACTCTTGTTTTACAAGCTAATACCTATGCAGAAATGAAACAAGTACTAAAAAGTGAAACCTCCGAATATTGGCGTAGTCATTATAATTTCTCCAAAAGTAGTCCGACAAAAATAAAAGTATTGTCAAATTCATTTATCGATTTGCTCCTGATTAACACTGTGCTTCCTTTTAAGTTTTGTTACGATTCCCATCAGGGCAAAAGCAACGCAGAGCAACTTATGAAGCTCTTAGAAGATATTCCGCCAGAAAACAATACTGTTCTTGATAAATTTTCAGAGTTTAAGGTAACTGTATCTAATGCTTTCGAATCGCAATCGTTATTAGAACTAAAAAATGAATATTGTGTAAAAAATAAGTGCCTGAATTGCGCCGTGGGTTTGCAATTGTTAAAAAACTAACTACCTTTATACTTTAATAAACTTAAATGTACTCTTTACTACACTTTTTTGAAAAAAACGGTTTCTATGTAGCCTCGCGTTTGGCGGATAGATTGGGTATGCGTGCTACTCAAGTACGTTTGTTTTTTGTGTACATTTCTTTTATTACAGTAGGTTTAGGTTTCGGTTTTTATTTAACATTGGCTTTTTTGTTAAAACTGAAGGATATGGTGTATACCAAGCGTAGCTCTGTATTCGATTTATAAACCACTTTCATGTTACGATTTTCTAAAGGGCACTACTTCGGTATGGCCATCTTGCTATTTCTAATTGGAATAGTTCAGATTTTTATATCTCAAAAAAATACAGCTTACAAAGATCAAGAGGTTCACTTGTCTAAAGAAGAATTAAAATGGCTTACAGTTCAAAACGAAGTGGATAGTCTTAAAATAGTGAATCAAAAAATCGCTAGTAAAATTTATCCGTTTAATCCGAATTTTATTTCTGACTATAAAGGCTATAAATACGGCATGACGACCCAGCAAATTGATAGATTACATCAATTCAGAAAGCAAAATAAATATGTGAATTCTAAAGTAGAATTTCAAAAATTAACAGGCGTTTCTAACGAATGGATGCGTAAATATGCGCCGTATTTTAAATTTCCAGATTGGGTTACACAAAAATCGCAACTAAAAACTTATGATTATAAAACAAATTCGTATCCTAAATATGAAAAGAAAGAAACGAAAATTGTAGTTCAAGATATAAACACGGCCAATCAAGTAGAACTAGAGAAAGTATTTATGATTGGAGAAAAATTAGCCCAAAAAATAATTGTGGAACGAGAAAAATTCGGTGGATTTGTGTCTATGGAACAAGTAAGTTTTATTTGGGGAATTTCTCCCGAAGCCATTGAAGATTTAAATAAAAGATTTCAAATTAAATCAGCATCAAATCTAAAGAAAATTAAGATTAATGAGTTGTCAATTAAAGAATTACAACAATTTCCCTACTTCAATTATACCTTAGCAAAAAATATAGTGACTTATAGAAGTATGAATGGAGAAATTAAGAAAATTGAAGATTTAACAAATGTTAAGCAATTTCCTGTTGAAAAATTAAAAATAATCGCCGTATATTTGGAATTCTAAAATAAATTAATAAAAATCAACAAATACACAGCTTAATTTTATGAATTCATTATATTTTACAGAAGAACACGAATTGTTTAGAAAAAGTTTACAAGATTTTTTACAGAAAGAAGTAGTGCCTCATATTGAAAAATGGGAAAAAACTGGAACTATTGAACGCTTTATTTGGGAAAAATTCGGGGAAATGGGCTTTTTTGGAATTAATTATCCCGAAGCTTATGGAGGTTTAAACTTAGATTTATTTTACACCGTAGTTTTTTTAGAAGAACTTCAAAAAATTAAATCTTCAGGATTTGCTGCTGCCATGTGGGCTCACGCTTATTTAGCTATGACGCACTTAAATGCAGAAGGCGATGAAAGAATCAAACAAGAGTATTTAGCGCCAAGTATTTTAGGTCAAAAAATTGGAGCGTTGTGTGTTACTGAACCTTTTGGTGGAAGCGATGTGGCTGGTATGAGAACAACAGCTGTAAAACAAGGAGATAAGTTTATTTTAAATGGTTCTAAAACGTTTATTACTAATGGTGTATATGCCGATTATTATGTAGTAGCTGCCAAAACTAGTCCGGAATTAGGAAATAAAGGAATTAGTATTTTTTTAGTGGATACTAACACAAAAGGTATTTCGGCAACTAAATTGGATAAATTAGGATGGAGAGCATCAGATACTGCAGAAATTGCTTTTGATAATGTTGAAATTCCTGTTGCGAACCTTATGGGTGAAGAAGGAAAAGGGTTTCCTTATATTATGCAACATTTTGCATTTGAAAGATTAATTATGGCTATCAATGCACACGCAAGAGCAGAATATGCGATTGAGTATACTATTGAATATATGTCGCAACGTGAAGCTTTTGGTAGTAAAATCAATTCGTTTCAAGCTTTAAGGCATACTATGGTAGAACATGCTACTGAAGTTGAACATTGTAAATTATTCAATTATGCAGCTACAGCCAGATTAGACAAAGGAGAATATGTAGTAAAAGAAGCAACCATGGCTAAGTTGAAATCTACAAAAGTGGCTGATTTAGCTATTTACGATTGCTTACAAATGCTTGGTGGTTATGGTTACATGGAAGAATATCCATTAGCACGTTTGTTAAGAGATAGTCGTTTAGGGCCAATTGGTGGTGGAACTTCAGAGATTTTGAAAGAGATTTTATCGAAAATGATTATCGACAAACAAAATTATAAGCCTGCAGTAAAATAATAAATCTGTCAGACTGAGCTTGTCGAAGTCTCGTATAATATATAAAACCAAGTAATAAGAAATTGTTACTTGGTTTTTTGTTTTGAAAAATAATTCACAATTTATAATTGTCAATTCAAAATAATAATATACTTTTGCACACTTAACGAGAGGAGGTGTCAATATTATGTTAATTATACC
>CAZULO010000141.1:0-7885 GCA_964621245.1 uncultured Flavobacterium sp. | reverse complement strand
CACGGATATGGAAGTAATGAAGAAGACTTATTTTCTTTTGCACCTCAATTACCAGAAGATAGCTATGTAATTTCAGTTCGAGCGCCTTACGATTTACAACCTTATGGTCACGCTTGGTATGAAATTACTTTTGATGCTGATGAAAATAAGTTTTCAAACAACGAACAAGCTAAAGAGTCTTTACAAGTAATTGCCAATTTTATTGATGAAATTTCAGAAAAATTACCTTTAGACAAATCAAATATTTCATTGATTGGATTTAGTCAAGGTGCGATTTTAAGTTACGGAATGGCATTTACTTTTCCTAAAAAAATTAAAAAAGTCGTTGCATTAAGTGGTTATTTAAACGAACAAATTTTACCAGAAAGTTTCGATATAAACAGTATCAAACATATTGATTTTTTCGCTTCACACGGTTCACAAGATCAAGTTATTCCAGTAGAATGGGCAAGAAAAACGCAACCTTATTTAGAGAAATTAGGTTTGCAAGTTGAGTACAAAGAATATCCCGTTGGACACGGAGTAGCACCTCAAAATTTTTGGGATTTCAAGAATTGGCTATAATAAAATAATTTTAAAAAAATACAAAAGGCTCCTAAATTAGGAGCCTTTTTGCGTATCAAAATAAAACAAAACTTATCGTTTTAAAGAAAAGTGAGATTTAAATTGTTTGGTCTGATTATTTTCCTTGTACTCTAAAGTAAACCAATAATCAGATGAGGGAAGATCTTTCCCATTTAACGTTCCATTCCAACCTTGACTATCTGTTACTAAAAGCTGCTTAACTAATTTTCCATAACGATCAAATATATATAATTTTGCATCGGATTGATTCATTCCAAATATATTCCATGTATCATGAAAGCCATCTCCGTTAGGGGTAAAATATTTAGGATAGTCAATTACGAATATATTATCCTTAATGATATTTGTACAGCCTTCTTGATCCACCACCCATAATTGATGCGAACCAGATTCTACATTCGTAAATACATTACTTGTTTGAAAAGCGCCATTATCTAAGGCATATTGTAAAACTCCATTACCAATTGGATTAACAGTTACTGTTATAGTTGCATTATCAGTAAAAGCATCCGTAACGGTATAAGTAAAATCAGTAGCTGGATTAATCTCTTTAACAAATGCCGTTGCCGAACCTATACAATTGGCAGGATTAGTAATATCTGAAATTTCAACTTGATAAGTTCCTTCTGTAACAACTTCATAACTAGAACTTGTTTCACCTAAAATTTCTTCATATAAATTTAATGTTATGTTCAGCTTAAACCATTTGTATCTAAAATTAGGATTTGAAGTATTTGTTGATAAAAAATAACTTTGATAAGTCACATTCGTATCTTCATAAACACATATATGTCCATCTTTCAGTGTTGGTTTGCTATTTACAGTTATTAAAATTTCTTGATAATTACCTTTACAATCTCCTAAAGCGGGTCTAACTTTAATTAACAGACTACTAGATTGAAGTTCATCAATTAAATTAATTACCTGATCAATATTTGTTTGATTTCCACTATTTAATAAGCCTGTACTAGTAATATTTGTTCCAACAGTAACTAATTCCCATTCATACGTTGCACCCGGAACTGAACTAACCAATGAAGCTGCCAAATTTAAATTTTGACCACTACAAATGGCATAGTCAGGAATTTGCGATGTAAATTGAGGGGTTTGTTCTGTATCAACAAAGTGCGATACACCTGAAACCACAATACCACAACCATTTAAATTTGCATAGGAAATAGCATAAGTAGTATCAGATAATGGATATTGTGACACCACTATTCTACCTGATGCTGGAATTATAACTAGGTTTGGAGTTCCGTTCCAAGTTAATTCTGTTCCAGGAGTTGCAGTTAATATGATATCCGTTTTAGCACCTGCACAAACTAAAGCAGGTCCAGTTATAGATATGCCTGTTGGCAAACCTGGTTGTGTGTTTATTACAACATTAGCTGATAAACTCGATTGACATCCTACAGAATTTGTAACCGTATAATTATATGTACCTGCTACTAAACCAGTTAATGTAAGAGTATTTGTATTTCCAGTTATTCCACCAGGATTTATAGTCCAATTACCACTTGGTAAGCCTGATAGTTGTATACTTCCTGTAGCTACGGAACAATTCGGTTGCGCTATCACAACTACTGAAGGCGCAACTGGAGTTATAGGCTGTGTATTTATAACAGCTGTATTAGATGGTGCAGATATACAACCAGACGAATTAGTTACAGTGAAATTATAATTTCCAGCGGCTAGTCCAGAAATAGTTGTTGTAGAAGTATTACCTGTAATTCCACCGGGATTGATTGTCCAAGAACCAGATGGTAAACCAGTTAACGCTACACTTCCAGTTGCAACAGAACAAGTCGGTTGAGTTATAGAACTTACAACAGGTGCTGCTGGTGTAGCTGGTTGTGTATTAATTACTATTGAATTTGAAGCTGTAGATATACATCCTGAAGCATTTGTAACAGTGTAAGTATACGTACCGGAAGCTAATCCAGATATAACAGTAGTTGCAGTATTTCCTGTAATACCACCAGGATTTATAGTCCAATTACCAGTTGGTAATCCAGTTAATTCAACACTACCCGTTGCAACTGTACAAGTTGGCTGAGTAACTACTCCAATGCTTGGTGCAACTGGCGTAATAGGTTGCGTATTGATTGTCACAGTATTCGATGGCAAAGAAGTACATCCAGAAGAATTAGTTACCGTAAAATTATAGTTTCCTGCCGCTAAACCAGAAATAGTAGTAGTTGAAGTTGTACCCGTAATTCCTCCAGGATTAATAGTCCAAGACCCAGATGGTAAACCACTTAATTCCACACTTCCCGTTGCTACTGTACAAGTTGGCTGTAGTGTGGTTACTCCGGTTGGAGTTGAAGGAGTTAAAGGTTGTGAATTAATAGCAGTTACCACAGAAAAAGCAGAAGTACAACCCAATGCATTGGTTACGGTATAACTATAATTTCCTTGACTTAAACCAGTTAGTATTGTAGTAGATGTATTTCCTGTAATTCCACCAGGATTAATCGTCCAATTACCAGAAGGAAGTCCAGTTAATTCAATACTTCCTGTTGCTACAGAACAAGTTGGCTGAACCACAGCACCTATAGAAGGTGTTGCGGGTGTAGCGGCTTGCGTATTTATTACTGCTGTTGCGGATTGCGATGATATACAACCTAAAGTATTGGTTACCGTAAAATTATAATTACCAGCTGCTAAACTAGATATGATAGTTGTGGAAGTGTTTCCAGTAATTCCACCAGGATTTATAGTCCAATTACCAGTTGGTAATCCTATAAGTTCTATACTTCCAGTAGCAACTGAACAACTTGGTTGAGTTACAGCTCCTATTCCTGGTGCGCTTGGAGTAATTGGTTGTGAATTGATCACTATAGTTGTTGAAGCTCCAGAAATACAACCAGTTGAGTTAGTAACAGTATAGTTATAACTTCCTGGTGTTAATCCAGATATAGTTGTAGTAGTTGTATTACCTGTTATAGAACCAGGATTTATGGTCCAATTTCCAGCAGGTAAACCTGTTAATTCAACACTACCAGTAGCCACTGTACAAGTAGGTTGTGTGATCGTACCAACAGTTGGAGGAACAGCAGAATCTACAGAAATTGTAGCCGTTGAGTTTAGCGAAACTGAGTCTACAGGCACTAAAGTAGCAACACTTGTCAGAGAATAAGTAGTAGACGAAGCTAAAACAGGGGAAGTCCAAGTTGCTAAACCACTAGCATTTAAATCTACAAAATAATTATTGGTCCCATCGTTAAAAAATACTCTTGCATTTGGCGTTCCTGTGAAAGTAAGTGTACCCGTTTGTGTACCCGTCTGACAAATAGTATTTCCTGTTGCACTTGCTGTTAAACACTGTACATCAATAGTCATAATATTTTGAATTCTAGGACAACCACCCACTTCCAATCTCATGAATAAATTTCTATCAAATATAGGGCTGTAATTAGTTAAATTTAGAATTGGATTTGCACCAGAAGTGGCATCAGCATTAGAAGTATGAAAAGTTAAATTATAATTTGAAATATCAACAGAACCCGCTATTGATGATATTAAAGCTTGTAGATTAATCGTACAATTAGTAGAAGCATTTACAATTTGAGTTCCTATGTTTGTTAATGATGGCGGTCTACCAAATTGAACCACCACTTCATCAGTTTTTGGAGAAGTTCCACAAGTGGTACTTGTCATTTCTACCTTCCATGTACCAGATTGCGTAACTGCATGAGAAGCTGTTGTAATAGTAGGTTGCAACACACCATTCAAATACCATTTATACACTGGACCTAATATAGCTGGATTTAATGGTGTCGCGGTTAAAGTAACTGAATTTGGACTTGGACCACAAACTACTGCTTTATCACTATCGCCATTTAGAGAATTTAAAATTCTTACGTTACATACAATATCACTAGACAATAATCCTGAAATGGGATTAGAAGGTGTACCTCCTATTAAATTAACAAAACCTGGCTGAGTAGAAAAATTAGTAACCATAATTACGTAATACTGACCTACAAGACCAGAATTCAATGTAAATGTCTCAATTCCTGAGGCGGAATAACTACAAGCCACTAAATTATTTGGCACGGCTACATTTCCTTGATAACCATAATATGTAGCACAATTTAAAGCACTATTATAATCACTGTAAGGGCCCCAACAAGCAAAATCAACATCCAAATTATTATATATTGGCGCATTATTCCCTTGTGTTAAAGTTAGTTGAACATTTCCGCCCACTGCTAATTGAAAAGGGTGAAATGATCTATTCGGAGTAGAACCTAAACATTGCATCGGACCTATCGAAGTCATTCCCGTTGTATTAGCGGCTGGTGGCAAACCATCTGCAATAGGTCGGTAATCACTCACTAGTGGACATTGAGCAAAAGAAAGAGTAGTTAGTAGAAAAAGTAGTAATTTTTTCATTATTTAATGATTTAAGTAACTTATAGTAATTGGTTTATAGCAAAAATAAATAAAAATTTAACTTTTTATTAATAAATCAAAACTTTAACAATTTATAGTGTTTTTTATCGGTTTTTTTTGCTTTTTATCGAATGCTACATATTAATCTATTACAAATCATTTGATTAAAAAAATACCAATTTACTTTTTAAGTTATAAAAGTAATTTATATAGAATTGTATATATTTGCATTAATTTGCAAATCACGATTCTAATGATAAATAACGAAGACCATCACGATGAAATAGGCAATAATCATATTGCTACCAATACACATAATCCCATAAGAGAAGACGCTTTTGATATTTCTGATGAAGAAAAAATTGAGAAAATAAAAAAAGATGTTGAAAGTATACTACTAACACTAGGTATGGACTTAACAGACGACAGTTTAAAAGGAACTCCTAACCGTGTTGCCAAAATGTTTGTCAAAGAGATTTTTGGGGGTTTACATCCAAGTAAAAAACCAAGCGCCTCTACGTTTGACAATAAATATAAATACGGTGAAATGTTAGTGGAAAAAAACATTGTAGTATATTCTACTTGTGAACACCACTTGTTGCCAATTTACGGAAGAGCACATATTGCTTACATTTCTAACGGAACAGTTGTAGGTTTATCTAAAATGAACCGTATTGTGGAATATTATGCTAAAAGACCACAAGTTCAAGAACGTTTGACCATTCAAATTGTAAAAGAATTACAAGAAGTATTGAATACTGAAGATGTTGCTTGCGTGATTGATGCCAAACACATGTGTGTGAATTCTCGTGGAATTAAAGACATTGAAAGTAGCACGGTTACTTCAGAATTCGGAGGGAAATTTAAAGATGAAAAAGTTAAAAGAGAATTCTTAGACTATATTCAATTAGATACGAGATTTTAACTAGCCCTGATTGCAGTGTAAATCCTTTTTATTTGTTGCTATTTACAAACCAAAATCAACAAATAAAAAGATTGCAACGGAAAGCAGGATTAGCTTCAAAAAAATCAAAAATCAATTACACTATCAAAAATCAATTTTGAAAAGCAGTAAAATTGATACATAAACAAATAAAACAATAAATAAAACAAAATGTCACTTTACCAAACTCATTCACTTCAAGTGTATAATTCTTTATCGGGAAAAAAAGAAAATTTTAAATCGATTCACGAAGGTCAAATTGGTATGTATGTTTGTGGACCAACGGTTTACAGCAATGTGCATTTAGGAAATGTGAGAACTTTTATGAGTTTTGACATGATTTATCGTTATTTATTGCATTTAGGTTACAAAGTTAGATATGTAAGAAATATAACAGATGCCGGACATTTAACAGACGATGGAGATGTAAATAATGATCGATTCGTAAAACAATCGCGTTTAGAAAAGTTAGAACCGATGGAAATTGTACAAAAATATACAGTTGATTTTCATAGAGTTTTAGAAACTTTCAATTTTTTACCACCAACTATTGAACCAACGGCAACAGGTCATATTTTAGAACAAATAGAATTAACCCAAAAATTAATTGAAACAGGTTTTGCTTACGAAAGTAACGGTTCGGTTTATTTTGATGTGCTAGAATACAACAAACGAGGTTTAAATTATGGCGAATTAAGCAATAGAAATATTGAAGAATTATTTGCCAACACAAGGGATTTAGACGGACAATCCGAAAAGAAAAACCCACAAGACTTTGCCCTTTGGAAACATGCATCTCCAGCACATATTATGCGATGGAATTCGCCTTGGGGACCAGGTTTTCCAGGTTGGCATCTAGAATGTACAGCCATGAGCACCAAATACTTAGGCGAAACTTTCGATATTCACGGTGGTGGTTTGGATTTAAAATTTCCACATCATGAATGTGAAGTCGCACAAGGAACAGCTTGTAACAGTGTAAATCCAGTTAATTATTGGATGCATGCGAATATGCTTACCATGAACGGATTACGCATGAGTAAAAGTACCGGAAATTACATCTTACCGATGGAATTAATCAATGGTGAAAATGATTTCTTTGAAAAAGCATTTGACCCAAGTGTGGTGCGTTTTTGTTTTATGCAAGCGCATTATCGTGGTGTTTTAGATATTTCTAATGAAGCGATGGTGGCGAGTGAAAAAGGCTACAATCGTTTAATGGAAGCTATCGATGTTTTATCGAAAATTGAGGTAAGCACTACTTCTTCTGTCGATATTACTACTTGGAAAAAAGCGTGTTATGATGCGATGAACGACGATTTCAATACCACAATTTTAATTGCACAATTATTTGAAGCGGTTCGTATTATCAATATATTGAAGGATAAAAAAGAAACGATTTCTGCAGTTGATTTAGCTGAATTAAAAGCAACTTTAAACATTTTTGTTTTTGATGTTTTAGGCTTAACCAATAAAAAAACAGAAGGAAATAATAATAAACTGGGAAGTGTTATCGAAATGCTTATTGAAATGAGAATGGAAGCTAGAGCCAATAAAAATTGGGCGTTGTCGGATGAAATTAGAGATAAATTAGCTGTTTTAGACATCCAACTGAAAGACGGAAAAGAAGGAACGAGTTTTACCTTATAAAAAGAGCCAAGGAAAAAGTAAAAAGATAAAAGTTTGATACTTTAGTAGTAACAAAATATGAAAAAGATTTTAATTTTTCCGTTTATCGTAATTATTCGGTTTTATCAAATCGTAATTTCGCCTTTAACACCAGCAACTTGTAGGTTCGCCCCTACTTGTTCTAGTTACAGTAAAGAAGCCTTAGAAAAACATGGCATTTTAAAAGGAAGCTGGCTTGCAATAACAAGAATAGCAAGTTGTCATCCTTGGGGAAAAAGTGGTTACGATCCGGTTCCTTGATAAAGAGCCAAGGCAAAAGTAAAAAGA
>CAZULO010000140.1:0-7891 GCA_964621245.1 uncultured Flavobacterium sp. | reverse complement strand
TGTCACATTGAGTTGGAAATAATTGAAAGAGACCTAAAATTAATTTCTCTGTTTTATTATTCCCTCTATTTTTTAAAAAGGTTTTTCTGGAGCTCAAAAACCTTTTTAAAAAATGAGGATAGCGAAGCGATTTTACTGCTTTTCTTTCCAAACTTTAAAGCTTTCATCTGCCTTTGGATTCTCCGTTAGAAACTTTGAAAAGTAATTTTTTAGTGCTAATTCCTTAGCATCTGCTACCTCGTTAGCTTTTTGAATTTGTTTGAAAGAATACGCCAACATTCCCACCCCAGAAATAAATACAGTAAAAACAATCCCTAAAACCAAAGGGGAAAAATAAACGCTTTTAAGCGCTGATTTTATTTGTTCCGCTCCGTTTGTACATCCTTTGTCTAATTGCTTATTCAGATGCTCAAATTCGGATAAATTCGGCTTAAGACTAATGTTTTTAAGACTTTCAATTTGATTTTTAAACTCATTTATAAAAACAATTCTTTCTTTTTCGGACTTTTCAATATTCTTTTGATGCTCTGATAAAGTGTATTCTAACACTTTGGCCAATTGCTCATTTGTTGCTTTTCCTTTCATTTTTTTTATGTTTAATAACTCATTCCTTTAGATTGTTTGTAAATTAAGTTTGCCACTTTAATGGCTATGTCTTTGGCTATTCCTGCCACGTTTATAGCCAAAGGCGGGGTAAGTTTTGCCGATGGAGAAAAAGATATTCCTGACTTCGCTAAATCGGGGATTCCAACCCCTTTTTTGATATCGGAAGCTTTGAAAGTTTCCAAGCTTTTTTTATCTGTAAATTTCAATCCTTGAAGTTCTCCTTTGTTGTTCCTCGATTCAATTACTTCAATCCCTCTTTTATCCATTTCTTTTTGAAATTCGGGGAACGTTTTAGATACATTTTTCGATTCTTCGTAAGCTTTAAAAATTCTGTCTCTCGTTGGTTTGGTTGAAAGTTCTTTCCCTTGTGTGATTTCCTTTGCCGTTTTTAAACCTCTGTCTTTTGCTAATTTGTCCGCACTTTCGTGGGCTTTCAAATGAATGTTACTATCGTTCAAAGCCTTTCCGTTGCTGTCTATTCTGTTTGCAAAAATATGAATGTGTTGCTGTCCTGTACTCTCGTGAACCGTGGCTAAATATTGGTTTTTATCCAAGCCTAAATTTTTTAAATGGTCTTGGGTTAACTGCTTGAGTTCTTCGATCGTGAATTTCTTTTCATCGCTCGGAGAAAGAACAATTGAAACACAATTGTTATGACAATTGGTATTGCTCTGCTGAACGAAACGCATTTCGCTTAACATTTCGTTGCCGTTCTCTCCAGCAAGTCCATTGCTGTCTAAAATAAGAGCGTCGCCCATTTCTTTATCGCTCATAATGTAATCGATACTTTGTGCGCTTCCTCTCACTGCCTTTGCTTTACTCACCATTTTCTATAATTTTCAAATGCTTCATAATTTCCTCTTTTACTTCCAAGATTTCCCGATGCAAATCTGCGTAATCTTTCTTTTTGAATGCGTTTGAAATTCTTCCAAAATTGAAAAGGAAGTTTTTCAAAAGCATATAAGCTTCCATTTGCTCCGAAGTCGGGGGCGGTTTAATTTGCTTGTTAAGTGCAGCAGCTCGCAAAAATTCCGAAACGGACATTCCGGCTTCTTCAGACTTGGCTTGCAAAAGCTTCTTTTCAAAACTCGAAATCCGGATAAGGATCTGTTTTGATTGTTTGTTGGCTTCGCTTAAAATTTGTTCCGGACTTTTCATTTTTTCTGTTTTCTGTGTAGCTCCTTTTTCCGACCGAGGGGAGGAAAAACAAGAGGTGTAGGGATAGTAATTTCGAAACGTAGTGCAGAAATGTATATACATACACATATCTTGACCTACTAAACTTTTAAAGTTTATCTCCTACCCTCGCAAACCTATAAAATATATCCATATATCGAACCAAATCCCCCTAATAATAATAAAAAGTCCGAAAAAGAAAACCTTATCCCTGGTCCCAAAAATTAACCAGGATAAAAATTATTCGTGAAAGTACCCCCCCTAAAAAAGCGAAAAAATCACTAAAACAAGAAAACTTAAAACAAAGCCTTTTAAAGCCTTACAAATACACCTTTGCATTATACCTATAAAAAACACGATAATGCCTTAAAACGCACTATTACCGATGAATTCTAAAAAATACGCGTCCCCCTAAGTTCTCCGTTAAAATATTTGAAAAGTATTTCTTAACGATTGTTCTTTAGATCCTGCTACTACGTTTACTTTTTTGAATCTTCTTAAAAGAATATACCAAAATTTCCATCCTCGAAATAATTACAGTAAAACAATTACTAAAACCAAAAGTGAAAATAAGTGCTGATTTTATATTTTCTGGGCCGTTTACCCCTGCTTTTTTTAATTGAATTATCTTATTAACTAAATAAAAGACCTAAAGGCGATAATAATTTGACTTTATAATGTGATATCAATTAAAAAAAAGAAACTCACTTTAATTATACAAAACAATAGTTTATAGAAAAAAGGGTAAAAAAGTAACCGAAATTTCAAGGCATATTTAGAGCGAAAAATTGATGAAAAAAGGCAATAGAATAATGCAGCTTTATTTTTTTAATAATAAATGGTCACATAAATTTTAATTACTTGACAATCAACAACTTAAATAAAAAAGCCGCGCGCCCCGGTTTTCTCTTTGTTTCATTACCTTTTTTTTCTCTTTCAGAATTTTCTTCCAGCTCTTTTTTTTTGGATTTGACCTAGAAAAAAATCAATTAAAAAACCTTTTTTTTCTTTATTTTGGCTTAAAGTAATTTTTAGGTCTTTTTTAGTACCTTTTTAGCATCTGTCAAGTACTGATTTTACTGGGGTTCGCAAGCTTTTAAGTTACTTTATTACCCCCTAATGTTACAAATTTACCGTTATTTGTATCAAATTTACCCTTTTTTTTGCCCTTTTGTTACTATATTTTTGTTACAGTACTTTAAATGTGTTACATTTGATTTTTAAAGCTAAACCATATGAAAGAAATCGTCATTGCTCAGGACAACCGACTCACTACTTCCAGGTATGAATTGACACTTATAGAAAAGAGAATTTTCTATTATATCATAAAAGAAGTGCGGAACAAATATACAACCGGGCAACGAGATTTATTTGATGATCTAATTTTAAATATCAAAGTTTCTGATTTGTGCAAAGAAGTGAACCAAGAGGACAACAAAAAAGAAACCCGGAAAGCATTAGAAAAATTTCGCTCTCGAAATTTCACGTATGCAAATGAAGTTGAAGATGATTGGTTAACGTGCGGGTTTATCAATTACGCACACATCAAAAAGGGAATTGCGGAAATTCAAGTTTCACATAAATTAATGCCGTTCCTGGTGGAACTGTCAAGTCAATACACTGCATATTCTTTGCATGTTGCAATGTCACTCAAAAGTAAATGGTCGCAACGCATGTACGAGCTTTGCCAAAAATGGCAAGGTACTGACGGCTTTAGAATCTCAGTTGATGAATTGAGGCTATCTTTTATGTTGGAAGAAAAATATAACCGCTATGCGCTGCTAAATGAGCGTGTGCTTCAAGTTGCGAAACGAGAACTGAAAGAACTTTATGATCTGGGTCAATGCGATGTTTATTTTGAGTTTACAGAGGAGCGCAAAGGGCGAACCGTAGAAATGTTGCGTTTCAAATTGTTTCGCAAAAATGCCATGAACGTCAAAACTACAACTGATTTACTTTTGGAATTGATTCCACTTTTCCAAAATTTATTTGAAACTAGCACCAAACCAAAAAATGATTTTTTTGTAAAAAACGTTATTTTGCAGCTACAGAAATATCCAAACTTGATAGATCCTTTAAACAAACGTATAAAAGAAATTTTAGCGGAAGGTATGAAGAACGACACGACAAGATACATTCGTTTTATTTTGAATGAGGATGTGATTGCATACCATCCAAAAGTAGATAAAACCCCTAAAAATGGCGCCAAACCAGCTAAAGAGAAACCGGAAGCACCGGACCCAATGGAGGAAATTTTGAAGTTATCTAAAACATTGACTGACCAGAAATAAAAAAACCTAGACTATCGTCTAAGGCTTCTTTATTTATTCCAAATCATTAACCTCATTAATTTGATCTAATATATTCGTTTGATTTGGGGAAATATAGTTTTTGCACTCTAGGTTATTTTCTTTCCTAAAAAGCAAATATAATGCTGTGTACAGTTTCAATAATACGTCTCGATCGGCTGCCTCAATATCTACAGCTTTATTGAAATTGAAAATATAATTATTAGAATTACGAACTTCGATTTTAATCGTTTTTGGCGTGATTTTAAATTTAACTATATCCATAATATTTATTTTTTAGGCATCTCTTTTATTTCACCGTTCTTTTTTTCATAGCGTGTAATGTGTTCTTCAAAAGCAGTATTTACAATGTCTTTAATTAGAACTCTGTCCCAATAAGCCAATGATTTCATTTTCTCTAATAAATCCTCATTCACTATAAAAGTAGCTCTTGTTTCTTTCTCTTTCGTGCCAATTTGCGAAGTCTTGGTGATTTCCTTTTTTGGTGCTTTTGGTTCTGACTGTTCCACAGCTTGCTCCGCTTGTTTGGTATCTCCCAACAACGAATTTAAACCACCTGAAAAACTTTTCTTTGCCATAACTTTATATATTTTATATTACTTAGTAATAAATGTTTACTTATATTACTTTGTTTACTTTCTTTTTATTATTTCCTTAGCCAAGTCCATATAATCCTCTGCTCCGTTACTTTTAGCGTTATATCTGAAGATATCCATTCCTTGTGCCGGCGCTTCCGCCAAAGCGATATTATCTCTAATCTTTGTTTTAAAAACTTCGCTTTTAAAATGCGCGTTGATCGTTTCTACAACATCACGATTCAGTACTTTTCTACCATCATATTGCGTGATAAAAACACCACCAATTTTCAATCCTTTATTTAACCGGCTTTTAATTTTTTCGACTACTTCCACCAATTTGGCCAAACCTTGCATCGCCAAAAATTGCGCTTGCAATGGAATGATTATTTCATCAGCTGCAGTAAATGAATTTATCGTTAATAATCCCAAAGATGGTGGACTATCAATAATTATATAATCATAAGAACTTCTCACATTCTCGATTAATTCCTTTAAAATATATTCCCTTCCTGGTTCAGAACTCAGTTCGATTTCTGCACCGGATAAATCCAATGTTGACGGAATTACATCCAAACCTTTCAGAACTGAAACATGCTGCAATTTGTATTCTCCTTTTAATGCACCGTAAATAGTTTTCTCTTGATTGATCAATCCTAAACTCTGGCTAAGATTTGCTTGTGGATCTAAATCAATCAACAATACTTTTTTACCTAACATATTTAAAGCCGCTCCAATATTAATAGCAGAAGTTGTTTTCCCAACTCCACCTTTATGATTGCTAATACTTAATACTTTTCCCATTCGGTCATTTTTTTTGTTGTTCACAAATATACTGTTTTATGTTTACTTAGTAATTAATGTTTACTATGATTACTAAATTTAGCAACTCTTATTCATAAGAGTTTGTTTATTAATTATATAACAGTACTCTTAAAAAGAATATTTTTTTAATATTTATACTTTGAGGAGAACTATAAAACCTTTGTTAATGAATATTATGCTGCTTCAATACAGTATTTCAGCTTTTAGTCAAAGCAGTAATCCATTGTTTGCTACAGTTGAAAAAGTTAAAAATCAAAAAATTGATTCTCTGATTAGTTTCAATTCCGATAAAAATAAGCTGCAATATTTGGCGCTGCTGCTTTCCTTAAATTATAATTTTTTAGAAAGTAATTTTAGTGTTGGGATATCCATTTCAAACCTATCCAATTTTTATCAAAACAAACAACGCAACAAAATAGAACTCGAAAGGCTCAAACTTCAACTGAATGAGAAAAAAGAAAATGACCTTTTCAAATTAGAAAAAGAATACTAATTAATCCAAGATACGTACGAGATTTTAAGTCTGGAGTTAGAAAATACCTCACTAACAACGGAAATTTTTAACCTTAAAAAGCGCAATATGAGAACAACAAAATAACCTTAGAAGATTGGCTAAACGTGCAAAAAAATTTCCAAGATAGAAACCTGAATATTTTGGCAAAATGCAAAAGTCTTGTTACAAAAAAGAACTAGAACACTTATCGATTCCCATTAATCAAAAATGATTTGCCTATGTTCTTCTTGAAAAAGAAACTGTAAGGAATGATTAATAAAAGCAGTTTTTGACTTTGCCAAAAACTGCTTTAGATTATTTTTTGTCGATCGTATCGTTTATATACCAAATAGGCAGTAAATAATAGACAAGAAAAAAAGATACTAACACACTGGAAATTAAATTTACTACTGGAATTTTACCATTGCTAACCAATTGTTCAAGATTAAGTATAAATGTTAAAAAAATTATTGAAATCACTTTATATCGCAAAAATATATTAGTTTTAAAAGTTGACTTCTCATATGAAGTTGGTAAAAAAATGTATAAAAATATTGCTATAAATAAAAATTGAATTAATAGTGCAAACAATGATGGAAAATTTCCAATAATGATATTTTCAAAATTTAAAAGTATCATGAAAAAAATCGCTCGAAAAACTTTACTATTTATAAATCTCATAATTTAAAAATTTAAAATGGCCACCCAATAGGACTTCCCATATAAGAACCAATTGAAGCGCCAGCACCTACAAACATAGCTCCGCACCACCCAATTGGTGTAGACCAACCTCCATAAAGTAATGTAAGCACCATCCCTTTTGCATCTGAGGCCAAAACTTGACTATTTGAAGGTCTCATTGATTTTTCAGTATTAGTAATCTTTAAAAAATTTATTTTGTCTTCGATTATCCATAGCTCATCAGAGGCAATCATCTGATTTATAGTTGCAATAGCTATTCTTTTTCCTGTACTTTCATTATGTGATTTAATTTTATTTAAATTATTATTTAAGATTGATAATAATAGATCATTTTTAGTCAAATCATTATTTATTAAATCTAAAGATGTGAAACATTCGGTCAAAATCTTTTTTTGTTCCACAGAAAAAATTTTATTATTGAGTATTTCCTCTATCGGTGTGTTTCTGTATTTAACAAAATTCAAATTAAGTTCTTCATCAGAAGGTAGTTTAATATTATTCAGTTCACAATATTCTTTCATTTTCATTACAGAATATGAGGAAGTTGATGTTTTGTTATTTATTTCAACCGAACTCATTTTACTTAAATCATTGAATATAAAATTAATCATTGCGTTATGATGCACGCCAATGTTATTTTCATCAATTAAAACTGGATTTCCATTATTTGTTTCTTCTTTTTCGCAAGAAATAATTAAAATTGTAATTAAGGACGCTACCAGTCCAAATAAAAAAAATTTTTTCATTTTTTAAATATTTAATATAATTTAGCTTACTATCATTTTCGGGTATCTGTTCGGCTTCTTTTCCCCGCTAGCAAAATTTTTTTCAATTGTTAGAATGCTAACTGTTTATTCAATTTGCTTGCTCAGTTCAAACTCTGCAAGATATTTTCCAACAACGTTGTTCTAAATTTTCTACCAATTTGTATAAACTAAAACAAACCCTCGTAGATACACCCAAATTATAAATGATAAGCAAAGTATTGTTAAACATTTATCTTCAATACAATAGTACCATAAATTCATCTATTTATCAAATATAAATTAAATAATCCGCGCTGCGCACTTCGTAGCCCTCGCCATCGCTTCGGGAATTCCACTGTGTCCTATCTTTAGTTATCGTAAAATGTAAAAAAAAATGCTGATTATGTCACATTGAGTTGGAAATAATTGAAAGAGACCTAAAATTAATTTCTCTGTTTT
>CAZULO010000139.1:3794-7893 GCA_964621245.1 uncultured Flavobacterium sp. | reverse complement strand
CCTACTAACATTGGAATGTTCATAATATATATATTAAAATTAAACTTGAATTAAATTTGATTAATGGTGATCATCATGATCGTGATCTTGAACTGCCATCCCAATAAATAGTGAAGATAACATAGTAAAAATAAAGGCTTGTAAGAAAGCTACTAAAATCTCAATAATTGAAATAAATAATGTTAAACCAATTGAAATAGGCATATCAGAAGCTAAATTTTTACCAACAAATATCATAGCAATTAAACTCATAATTACAACGTGACCTGCAGTAATATTAGCAAATAAACGAATTAATAACGCAAAAGGTTTTGTTAATGTTCCTAATAATTCAATAGGCATTAAAATAATTTTCATTGGAACAGGTACTCCTGGCATCCAGAAAATATGTTTCCAATAGTCTTTGTTAGCACTAAATTGTGTAATTAAAAATGTAAACAAAGCCAAACAAACCGTTACAGCAATATTTCCAGTAACATTAATTCCTAGCGGAGTCATTCCCAATAAATTCAGAATCCAAATAAAGAAAAATACAGTTAACAAATATCCCATGAACTTTCTATATTTTTTCTCACCAATGTTTGGAATAGCAATTTCATCTCTAATAAAAATGATAAGCGGCTCTAAAACACGACCGAAACCTGAAGGTAAACCACCATTCTTTTTGTATGCTTTTGCCAAACTAGTAAACATAAAGAAAACTAAAAAGGCAGCAAATAACATAGAAACTACATTTTTTGTGATAGAAAAATCTAGTGGCTTTACGTTTGTTGGATGATGATGTTCATCTAAAGTTAAAGCACCTTCTGCATCTGAAACATATATTTTACCATGATGTAATTTATAAAATGTACCGTCTACATTAGCTACTTCTTTATCATTGTGGAATTGAGAAGAAGAAAAAACCTTCAAACCATTATCCCATAATATAATAGGTAATGAAAATCCATAATGCACACCTTTTTCTCCATCTGAGAAAAAATTAAAATCATAAGAATCTTGTAAGTGATGCTCAATATAAGCATTAACAGCATCTTGCGTTTTTACAGCACCTTCAACCTTGTGCTCAGTTGATGCATGACCAGCTTCTGCTGCATGTTTTTCAACTGTAAGACTATCTTTCTCAGTATTTGAGAAACCAAGAAAAGGCATAGTTAAAATTACTATAGCTAAAAATAAATTCAGTGGTTTGTTGGAAATCACCATTTGATTATTAGATTTTATTGTTTAATTTTTTGCAAAAGTACAATTTTTATTAATATTACAAGATTCAAAATAATTTTTTTTTAATAATTTTTAGTTTAAACGATTAATTTTGATTTTTCAATAATTTAGACACAAAATAAACCTCAAAAATAAGGAAAATCATATATATCGCACAAATAAATAATTTCGAATTAAAATCAAATATGTATTGAACCTGAAGATAATACACTAAAAACAAGTAAAAAAGCACCATTTTTAAAGTAATAAAAAAAATGAACCAAAAACCTAAATTTTCGTTTTTGGCTAAATTCAATTTAGTAAGAAAAAACAAATTGAACAATGTTGTTGCTAAAAGAAAAATAAAACTGAATAGATAAAACATGCTTATTTTGTTTTGGAATTGATCTGATTTACTTGTCGAATTACGTTATAAAGAGAAAGCGCAACACCTAATAAGGTGAATACTAGAAACCAAACATTAGATTCGTTTGGATATTGTTCATCTATATACATTCCTATTTTCGCAAATATAAAAATAATACTCCCCATTTGAAAAGGGATGGTTATTAAATGCAACCAATTATTGGTTCTTTTGGGTTCCATACTATTGCTTACAAAAAGTTATAATATCTTGTATGACTTTCTCATCCACTACCCCTTTTTCATTATATTCCTTTGGATTGGGCTGACCTTCACCTACCAAAAACAAATGATTTAGTTTTGGATAACTTATAAAAGAAACTTTCGAACTTTTAATTGTTTTTTTCCATAAATTAAATTCTTTCATAGTGACTTGATAATCTCGTTCCCCGTTTAAAACTAATAATGGAATAGAAACCGATTGCACTTCCACTAAGGGTTGATATGCTAATAGATATTTCCAATAAGTTGCAGACATCCCAAAAGGCAATAGATCTGAACTTGAAGTACTAGTAAAATCCTTCGACTTCAAAAAAGCTACTTGTTTTTTTATTTTTTCTTTTTCTAAAGCACCTTGAGCTGTAGGTTGGATTTGGTTTAAATAAGTATATTGATCTATAATAACATCCTGCAAACCTCTAGCGTTTCCAGCCATCATTACAGCTTTGTCTAAAGATATCAAATTAGCGATTTTTGGCAATAAATAGGCCCCTAAACTATGTCCGACCACAATAATTTTATGGTATTTAAAGGCATCTGAATTTCTGAAATGAGAGACAACTGAAAGTACATCAAAAATCACTTCATCATATACCGTGCTTTTGTCTGTAAAAGTTTCTGGATGAATGAACGTTCTTTTATCATAACGATAAGAAGAAATACCTGCTTTTTGAAACGCTTCCGCCATATCCTTAAAAGGTTTGTTTGGACCTAGCGTTTCGTCTCGATCATTCGCACCCGAACCATGAACAAACACTATCAGAATATTTGAATTTTTAGCTTCTAATAAAGTACCTCTCAAATCAATTGAACCACTTTTTACTACATAATCATTTGTGGTAATTTCTTTATGTTGTTTCAGAAAAAAGCCTATAATTTTATCCGAACTAAAAGTAATTTCAAAATCTAAAGCAATATTTTCAAATTGTGTGTAATATGTAAACCCATTTTCTTTTTGAGAAACTGAAATTACTTGTTTATAACTGCCCAATTGCTTTTCTAATTGTTCATTTGTTTTAGTCAATAAATCGACAGTTACTTTATTCTGAATAGAAGCATCTAAATAAGTATGGGCCTTTTCCATGTTTTTTTCAGAAAGTAACACTTCAATAAACGATTGCCCTATTTCTTGATTTTGAGAAAAAGAAAAAAGGGTCACAAGCAACAAAATTGTAGTGGCTATTTTTTTCATATTTTATTAATATACAGATTTTGTTTGAAATATAACCATAGAAATCAATTCCATTATTACTTTAGGCGTTTCGCATTTCGCAACTGGCTTCAAAAATCGCACCTGGTTCTATAGCTAATTTACCCACAATTACTTCTCCTGAAATTGCGGCTGTTTTTTTTATACCAAGCAACTCTTCTACCACTAATTTCCCGTTAAATTTACCTTCAATATCAATGTTTTTACATGTGATATTTCCTTGTACTTTACTTTTCGGACCTAAAACTATTTTCCCTTTACAGGTAATATTACCAATTAATTCGCCATCTAAACGCAAATCGGCTACACAAACAATATCGCCTGAAATGCTGGTTTGTTCTACAATACGATTGGTTTTACCTAATAAATCATAGTCTGATTTTTGTTTTTTATCCAGCATAATTACTTGATTTTAGTCAAATATTCTTCCAGATTTTTCTTCACCTGAATCACTTTATAATCTTCGTTTGAAATCACAATCGGCGTATCTTTTATCTTGTAGTCTTTGTGTTCTTTTAAATAATTTACTACTGATTCTGCTGTCATTTTATTGATCACACCATGTAAGACAATCATATTTTTATCGACATTATAAATATCGTTAGAAACTTTAATTTTCACATCACCGGATTCTTTAGCGTATTTATTTAGTTTTTCAAGTAATAATTTGTGAGAAACTTCATTTGGATAATTTGTCACAAAAACTAAGTTGAAAGATTTAGGAGACAAACCAAAATCTAACGCCTCTAAAACAGGAATATCAGCAGTTAAAATAGCTTGAATTTTCGAAATCTCTTCTCCTTTAGGATAATTTTGCACCACTTTTTCAAGTAATGATTTGTATGTTGCTAATCCGAATAAACGTGCTGAAATTTTTGCTTTTAATACATCAAATTTCGCATTTAATTCGTCCCCATCGTATTTTTTAATTAATGCATCTACGTCAGTATTGGCTTCTCTATACATTCCATTTTCTACTTTTGCGTATAAAGCATTAAATTCAGAATCTGCTGAAACATCGGCTACAACAGTTGAATTAGTAAA
>CAZULO010000139.1:1161-3694 GCA_964621245.1 uncultured Flavobacterium sp. | reverse complement strand
TCTAATACCTTTGGATCTTTCGGTAATTGATCAATATAAAAAGCTGGCGTATATTTAGTTGGTACGTTAGAAACTGAATTTTCAACCGCAGCATCTGGATTTACAGTATCAGGATTAAGATCTACAGGATTAAAAGTATTTTGTGCGATGCCTGAAACCGTTTTCCAATTGTCTGTAAGTATACGATCACCCCATCTTTTCTTGAAACTAATTTTGCCTTGTGCTAAAGTTGCAGGGTTATAAAAATAAAAAGAACTTTGAGACCCAAAAGTGGCAGTAGAAGTACTTCCCGTAGCATTTTTTTCAGAAGTAGACGCTCCAAGATTGGCTGGATTTACCATACTTTCTTTTTTAGAAGATTCTGGTGAATTTCCTCCTGGACCAGGTGGCATAAGCATATTTTCACTAGCTTTATCTGGACCTAACATTTCTGTATTAGAAGTAGAAACAGTCCCATTTGATTCTTTTTTTAATTTAATTGCCGCAATAGAATCTGCTATTTTTAACTTATCGATATAGGTTTGATAATAGGCAATTTTTTCAGATTCTGATAACTTTGAAATCGTTAGAATACTATCGGCATGTTGAATAATATCTTGGTATTTGACTACATCAGCAAGAATATCTAAACGTTTTTTTAAAGGCTTAGACTCTTTATTTTTTTCTGATAAATGAATAAAAGTGGAATCTAAATATTTCTTAGCGTTTTTAAAATTCTTTTGTTCATAATATATTTGAGAAATATTTCTGTAATTTGAAGCTGCTAAATAGCGATCGGCTTGCATGTTTCGAATCGACTTATTATAATGAAGTATAGCTGCTGCGTCATTTCCTTTTTTATCATAAAACAAAGCTCTTTGGTGATGAATCACATCTCTGAAGGATTTATTTTCAATATTTTCGAGCAATTTATCTAATTTTTTATGAAACACAAGGGTGTCGCCAGTAGCGAAATCAAATTGGTTGGTTTGTTTCAAATGCGCATAAATAGTATATTGTCGTGGCGCTTTACGCTTCATATCAATGAGATCTTGAAACGCTACAAAAGCACTGTCGTTATATTGTAATCCTTCATACAATTGACCTAAAATAAAGGTATAACGTGCTTTTTCTTCTTTTAACTTCGTTTCTTTTTTAGAAATTTTAATCGCTGCAACCGCACTATCTAACACGTTTGTTGTGATATAAGCCTGTGCTAAAACGGCATGAATATCCGCTAAATCTTGTCCTTTAATTTTTTTCTGACCTTTTAAAGTTCTATTTAAATTTTTAATAACAAGTTGTTCGTTTTCTAACTTCAGGTTGACTTTTTCTCTCCAAACTTGAGCTTGATACACGTTATTACTGTTCGGATATTTGTACAAAATATAATTGAACGCTTCCATGGCAGGCAAATACCGATGTTCGTAATATCTGGATTTCCCAAGCATTAAATACGATTCATCAATCTGTTTGTTTTTCTCAAAACCGCCAATGTTCATAGAATGCTTCTGAATGGCTTTGGTTGCTTTGGTTTCAGCACGTTCAAAATTAGGATTTTTAGTATCACCAGGTTTTTGTTGCTCGTCAGTAATTTGCATACGTTCTAAAGGCAAAACATTCCAAAAATCATCAGAATAGGTCGCTTTTACATCGGCGATTCCTTTTTGTAAGGCCAAGTCGCCATTATACAACACGTTATATTCTGTATTTACTGCATGCCAATTTCGATTTACGAAACTGTCTTTTTTGGTAGAACAAGCCCAAAGAAAGACAAGTAAACCAAAGGAAAATATATTTTTGATCTTTGTTTTTTTCATAGATGTACTAGTAAATTATAGTTGTCGCATTCCAAAACAATCAGATAGATTACGCTTTAGAAAGCTTCTATTTAATTAATTTTGAATCTCCTATCAACTATTAACATAACTATTTTTTTGATTATTTAGTATGTAAACGCGTAAAAATAAGGTTTTTTCTGAAGATTCAGACAACTTTTTTTAGATTATATCAATTCTATAAATTCCAACGCTTTATTGATGCTTTTTACATTTTCGAAAGTGATTAAAAGTCGTAATCCGTTTTTGGTTTCTTTTTCTTTCACTTTACATAAATTCCCATTTTGTTGTGCGAATTTCATCACATGCATAAATCGGTTACTTTGATAAAAATTTGATTGTTGATCGCCAATAAAATATCCTACCATTTTATTTTGTTTCAGAATTAATCGTTCTAAACCAATTTGTTTGGCTTTCCATTTGATTCGGACACTATTTAATAAGGCAGTGGCTTCTTTTGGCAAAGCTCCAAAACGGTCAATCAAACGTTGTTCATACGCTTCTAATTCTACGGAATTTTTAATCGTCCCTAATTCGCTATACAAACTTAAACGTTCGGAAATATTATTGATATATTCATCAGGAAACAGCAATTCAAAATCGGTATCAATTTGAAATTCTTTGACAAATTCTTTGGTTTCTATATCATTTTCTTCTTGATATAAATCGGCAAACTCGTTTTCTTTTAATTCCTCTATGGCTTCATTCATGATTTT
>CAZULO010000139.1:0-1061 GCA_964621245.1 uncultured Flavobacterium sp. | reverse complement strand
ACTAAAACATCAAAATCACCTTCAATAAAAGCTAACATTAATTCTTCTAGTTTTTTTCCATCCATTTGCCCGTGACCGATTCCAACTTTTGCATTTGGTACTAAACGCTGAATCATTCCGGCAACTTCCTTAATATTTTCTATTCTATTATTGATAAAAAACACTTGTCCGCCACGATCTATTTCATAAGAAATAGCATCTCGAATGGTTTCTTCACTAAAGCGAATTACATTCGTTTCAATGGGATATCTATTGGGTGGTGGCGTAGTTATTACTGATAAATCTCTGGCAGCCATTAACGAAAACTGTAACGTTCTAGGAATAGGCGTTGCGGTTAAAGTAAGCGTATCAATATTCGCAGCTATAGTTTTTAGCTTATCTTTTACGTTTACACCAAATTTTTGTTCTTCATCCACAATAAGTAAACCTAAATCGCGAAATTTGACATTTTTATTTACCAATTGATGGGTTCCAATTACGATATCAACTTTTCCTTCTTCTAATCCTTTTATGGTTTCTGCTTTTTGTTTGGCGGTTCTAAATCGGTTCAAATAGCCAACAGTAACCGGCATATCTTTTAATCGTTCTGAAAAAGTTCTGAAGTGTTGGTAGGCCAAAATAGTAGTTGGCACTAAAACAGCCACTTGCTTCCCATTATCTACTGCTTTAAATGCAGCACGAATCGCTACTTCTGTTTTACCGAAACCTACATCACCACAAACCAAGCGATCCATCGGACGATCGTTTTCCATGTCCATTTTTACATCTTGTGTCGCAGTAATTTGATCGGGAGTATCTTCATAAATAAACGAACTTTCTAATTCTTTTTGCATGTAAGAATCGGGACCAAACGCATAGCCTTTATCCAAACGTCGTTTCGCATACAATTGAATTAAATTGAAAGCAATATGTTTAACACGAGCTTTTGTTTTTTGTTTTAAAGCTTTCCAAACGCCACTTCCTAACTTATAAATTTTTGGAGGTGAGCCATCTTTACCTGTATATTTTGAAATTTTATGTAACGAATGAATACTCACATACACAATATCATTATCGGCATA
>CAZULO010000138.1:6711-7928 GCA_964621245.1 uncultured Flavobacterium sp. | reverse complement strand
CCTCCGTTTAGGTGTAAACGACATAAAGGTTTTCGGTTGTTGTCGTCTAATAGAATTCCGAAATAAGATTGAGTGTCTCTGTAGACAATTCGATTAGTTGGTAGTTTTCGCCTTAAAATTGCTACTACAATTCTGTAAGCTTCTAATTCTTCTTCAGTTGTAACTACTTTGCTTTGCTCTATTTCTTCGATTTGGTCTTTTTCCTGAATGATGACTTCTTTATTCAAAGCAAAGTGTAATCTTTCATTTATTTTTTCACCTATTAATTGACCATAGGCTTTTTGAACTAATTCTTTAAATTCATCCATTACCTTTTCGGTTAATCTTCCATTATAGATTTTTGAAGCGAAAAGTTTAACAAATTCATTTGATGGATTTTGGATTTCAAAATCGATTTGTTTTCTGATTTCTTTGATGAATTTTAAAGTACTTGCATTATCTAAAATCTTAGTGACATCAAAATTCGATTTGTGGAATTTTGCAATTTCATTGACTGCGCTATCTTTTAAATGGGTAATATCAAACTCAAAAAATGGTTTTTCATCCATTTTGTTTTTTTCGTCCAAATCGGTAAAAAATTGGTATTGAATGCCATTAGTCAACATCGCAAAACGTGTTTTTGAAACATGAAAATATCGAAACAACTGAGAGCCATGAACTGATAGTTTTTCTTTCCAGTTTTTGCATTCAATAATGAGAATAGGTTCTTCATTTTGAATGATGGCATAATCCACCTTTTCACCTTTTTTCAAACCTAAATCAGCTGTAAACTCTGGTATAACTTCTGTTGGATTGAAAGTGTCAAACCCCAAAATATTAATAAAAGGCAATACAAAAGCATGTTTTGTAGATTCTTCGGTTTCAATTTTATCTTTTAACTGATTGATTTTTTCAGCTAAAGATTTTAGTTGTGTTTGTAGTTCCATGATTAAAATGTATTATTGACCTGAACTTCATAATTTTCACAGTTTTGAATGTCTAATCCAATCACATCTATAGTTTTTTCTGCTCCAGCTGCAAAATTTGCTGCATTACCAATACCTGTACCAACTATGTTCCCCTTTTTATCATAAAAAGTAGCTTTTAAGTCAACATAACCAATTAGTTCTTCTGTGTTGTTTTTAACTCTGCAATGAACTGTATAAGAATCCATAGTCTCTTCATAAGTTGCATTATGTTTTAGGATTTCAATGTCTGGAACCGACTCAGATTCTTTT
>CAZULO010000138.1:0-6611 GCA_964621245.1 uncultured Flavobacterium sp. | reverse complement strand
CCTATTAAAATAAACACTCCAAAACCTATTAATACTTTTTTTCCTAAAGACATTTTTTTTTGATTAGTTACCATAATTATTTTATTTATTTAAAATTATTTCACAAACTTATAATCTACAAAAAACTATTCCTTACGGATTTCCGTAAGGAATAGTTTTTATTAATAAAAAGATATAATCTTTGAGATTATTATTACTATTGGAATTAGAAAAAATAAAGCACAGCCACTATTTTTGGAATTAGAAAAGTTCTTCCTATAACTAACACCAGAAATTCCTGTTCTAATAGAGTATCCTTTTGTACTTAAACTTCCTGATTTCGTCCTAATACTTGGATTTATCCCAGATTTACTAATATTTAAGCCAATTCCTCTTCCAAAGTTTATTCTTTTTTGAAATCTGAAACCCATAACGCTTTATGAAGTATGACAAGTATTAGAACAAGTATTACAACCGTTAGATTGTGAATACGTTTTTTTAGCTTCTTTTACAGCATCTTTACAATAATCGAATTCACCTAAATACTTTCTGTTAGCTTCATTAGGTAGGTACATACAGTTTTGAGTATGAACTTCATGATCACCATTTGATTGTGCTTTGTTGTTTACATAATACTTCATAGTTTTAAGTTTTTATGGATTAATAATATTCAAACTTAAAACCAATAAAAAAGTATTCCTTACGGGAATCCGTAAAGTGAAAATTATTTTTAAAAATTGATATATTTTAAATAATTCCTAAATCTTTGGTAATCGCAATTAAATGAATATTATTATTCGCTTTGAAGTAGTCTTTGAGTTTAGCTACTCTTTTTTCAATACTACTTTTGCTATTTGGCGTTATATTTAATTTTTTGAATTGTGTTTCCATCTCTTCAATAGCAACTCCATTTGCAAGATGTGTTAATAAAATAATATCGTAAGTATCAATTTCTTTATCTGTTTTATCTTGTAAAGTAGTTGCTAATTCGGGAGAAATAAATTTTTTATTATAAAGTATACATTCGATTGCTGTTTTAAGTTGGCTGATACTATTTCGTCCTTTATGAACAAACGCATCAATATTTTGATCTTCAAATAAAGATTTTATCGTATACGATTTGTCTTCAACTGAATAAACAATTATTTTAATTTTAGAGTCGGTTTTTTTGATGGCTTCTATTAGTTTCTCACCAGATGGAATGGCTACTTTTCTGTAGTCTGCAACAAATGATAAATCGCTTATTAGCAAGTCAAATGGTTCTTGGTCTTGTGTGGCTTTTTTATGTTTTAATAAAGCATCATCACAGTATTTTGCGTAATGAATTTCTACCACTCCAAGTTGTTCCAAAGTTTGTTTTACGGCAATATTAATACTGTCGAAATCTTCTGCAATTAAAACTTTTTTAAACATACAATCAATTTATTTTGGGATCATAATTTTAATTTTAAATCCTTTTCCAGATTCTGTGTCAAAATTAATGGTTCCAAAGATAGAATGAATACGGTTTTCCGCATTTTGAAGACCATTTTTTAATTGCAACAAATTATTACATCCAATTCCATTGTCCGAATAGTTTATTTGTAATTCATTTTTATAGGATTTAATGGAAATAGTTACTAAAGTACTTTGGCTATGTTTTTTCATATTTACCATAAATTCTTGCAGTACTCGGTATATAATAATTTTAATTTCACTTGAAGTTTTTAAATGATTAAAACCAGTTGTGTTTATAATTACATTTCGTTCTGAGGAATTGTAGGTGCCCAACATGGCTTTGAGTTTGTCTAAATAATTTTCACTCGTGTCTATCGCTTTGTTTTCATTTGATATATTTCGAGTTCGATTATAAATTGTTTCTAAATTTTCTAAAAGTGTATCTTTGTTCAAAGTATTTTCTAAATTCTGTGTTTCTGCAAATGCAATGGCATTGTGTACATCATTGGCCAGTTCATCATGAAGTTTCTTTGCGATACGAGTTTCTGTGTTGTAAGCGGTTTCTTTGATTTTTTTTCTGTTTTTTTTTCTGATTTTATAAAAAGAAAAAAGACCTAAACCAATCAATACGCCACAGCTCATAAGATAATATTCTTTTAATTTTTTTTGTTTCTGACTTTCTTCAGTTGCTTTTTCCGAATCGTATTTAATTTTAGCAAACTGATTTTTAGCTTGTTGTCTACTAATTTTAATGCTGTCATTTAGCAGAAAAGATTGTAGGGCAAATTGTTTAGATTCTGCGCCATTTGATAATTTAGTAAGAAATTGTAAAGCCTCAATTTTATCATCAGGACTGTTGGTAGCGCATCCTGTTCGAAAAGCTTGTGAGGCATACTTTTTAGCTAAGCTACTGTTTTTGTTTTGATGATAAGCTGCTAAATGAATGTAAGAAGACGTTAATCCAATACTGTCTTTGTTTTTTTCTCTAATTTGTTTGGATTGGTTTAAATAAGTAATCGCATTTGGCTCGTTAAGCTGGTATAAAGTATAACCTAAATTATCTAAAACTCTAGCAAATTCGGTAGGTTCAACTTTTAGAGAATCTTTGTTTTTAATATTTTCTAAAATTACTTTTGCTTGCGCATACTTTTTTTGTTTGATGTAATTATAAGCGATGTTATTTTTTATGATACATTTGGAGAGTTCATCAGAAGTAATTGCTAAACTTTTTTCATAGTATTTCTTTGCTTCTGTATAATTGGCTTGTTCTAAATATACCAAACCTAAATTGTTATAAATAAAGGTGTAATAGCTTTTTTTAGTATCCTTTTTTATAAGTTTAAGTGCTTCAGTTACGGTTTCTTCACTGCCCGAAAAATCATTTTTAATACGTTGAATTTCAGACATCATCAAAATGGGATAAATCATATTATCTAAATCATTTTTAGATGCACAATATGTTTTTAATTTTTCAAAATGATAAAATGCAGAATCATATGCGGCTTTCTTGTAATTATTCTCTGCTGCATTGTAGTGACTCAAATAATCTAAGTCATTCTTTGTATTCGACTCGCAAGAAGCGAAAAAACAAATTATTAATGAAAAATAAAAAATCGGGAAATTTACTTTTTTTAGTATCATTTCCCGAAAGTAGAAAATATTTTATAACTAATAAAATAAATTATGGTTTAATAGGAGTTGATCCGCCTTGGCCGCCTGTATCTATTTCTGTACTGTCGTTTTCTTTTTGCATGTGCAGATTGTTTGTTTTATTTGAAGTTGAAATTGACTGAGTTTCACTATCTGTGTCACAAGAAGTGCTAACTAGTAATAAAGCTATCGTAGTTAAAAAGACATATTTTTTCATCGGAATTGTAAAATTTAAATGGAACATAAGTGGAGCTGTTCGGAACGTTTCCGAAAGCAGAAATTGATACTTTTTTTATGGGAAGTGGAAGTGCGCTAAAACAAAACCTTCAAATTATACTTCCCGAATAAAAATTCAGTTTTGTATAACAGCACTTTTTTAAATCAGTTTTGTACATTTGTTTTACTAGCTAGTTAAAACAAGAACTAATTCTGAAGCAAAGGAATTGCGTTTGTAGCGATGTGTTTATAAAGAATTCCGATAATTCCGATACAACTGATGAATTCCGATAAGTACCTAATAATTCTGATATGCCGAATACATTTGAAGATTACATTGTTGCAGTAAAAAGCAAATATGAAGTTGAAAAAAATAAAATATATGCGGATTTTTTATTGAAACCATCGCCAGCTCAGCTCAGATCGTTTTGTTTGATCATTTATGATAATGGCATGTCAAATAGAGATAAAGAAGTATTTGAGTTGTTTTTTAGAACTAGGCCCGATACTACACTCCGAAAGGCAATAGAAAATTTAGATGTGGAAAAATTCAGAAAGATTTGCAATTTTTTGACTAATAAATCTTCAACAACTAGTCAAAACTCTCTAAATTTGATTGCTATTTTAGTTGGTTATGAATATCGTCCATTTAGTAACTTTTTAAAATCTGAAAGTATTGATGTCAAATTTCCAACCGAGCCAGATAGAGAATTTGATTCTGGTTACCAGAAGGATGAAGATAAAAAGATACAGCCAACCCGAAGTCTGAAAAAGAAAATCTTAATCGGAATTTTAGGTTTCCTTGGAGTTGCATCAATGGGATACACTGTAAAAAATCTATGGATGCCAGAACCACAATGTATGCAGTGGCAAACTGATCATTATGAGGTGGTGAATTGTCAAACAGAAAATCAAATGGGATTTAACCTATCAAATGAAATCATTCCATATAATGATAATCAAAGTCATTTAATTAAATTGAAGGTAACAGATACAACTACTTTTTTCAGAAATGGCCAAGCTTTATACTGGTATTGTAAAGTTAACGGAAAACCTGAATTTTTTAATACCCATGGATTGCATCCAAAAACAAACAAAGCATTAAAACCCGTGACCAATTATATTATCAATAAATATGTTAAATGATATATGTTTGTCATTTTGTTTTAAAGTTAGATATAAAGTCTTTTTCTCAAAACTAATAGAAGGTAACTTTTTTGAATTTAAAAAATACGCTAAAATTGTGTGGTAAATATTTTGAGAAAATGCAACATGACAACAGAATACGCTCTCATAATAAGTTTGATTGGTTAGGAAAATCATTCTCCTATTCATGTAATTAGTAGGGAATATGTTAAAAATAAATTTTCATAAATGGAGTTGATCTGTAATTAATTCAATAACAAATAATTAAGTTTTTTTATTGTTTCTTTTTTTATTGGTTGATTAAAATAAAAATCACTACTTTTGCACTTTTATTTTCAAAATCATATGACTACACAGAAAATTATTGGGTACAGAAAGTTACTTAATGTTACCAGAGATGCAACATTAAAAGAATTAAAAACAATATATAGAAATAGTATGAAGGAAGATCATCCGGATACTATTGCGGATCCAGTGGAACGTTTAGCTGCTGAAGAAAGAAGTAAGAATATTATTGAAGCCTACCATTTTTTAGTAAGCATCGCTCCAGAAACTAGAGAAAAAGTAAAAGCAGAATATACAGCTACTACGACAACGTCTCAAATTTCTGATTTTTATATGGATAAAGGTGTTTTGTACATTAGCTTTGTAGATGGAAGTAAATTCGAATACTTTGGTGTGCCAAGAAATACTTATATCAAAATGGTAAATGCAGAATCACCAGGTCGTTTTGCACGTCGTCATATTTATAACGAATTCATTTACCGTAGCGCAAGTAAATTAGTAGCAGAACAATAAGTAAAACAGGTTTTAAATATCTTACCTTTATTTAAATAACGTTTTAATCAGATTATAGTAAAAAGCCATTCTGAAACGAGTGGCTTTTTTTATGTACCTTTGCAAAAAAATAAATTAGTATGTCGCATAAAGCAGGATTTGTAAATATTATCGGAAACCCAAACGTTGGGAAGTCAACCCTAATGAATGCAATGGTAGGCGAGAAGTTGTCTATTATTACAAGTAAAGCACAAACAACTCGTCACCGAATTTTCGGAATTGTAAATGATGAGGACTATCAAATTGTGTTTTCCGATACGCCTGGAATTATTAAGCCAGCTTACGATTTACAAACCAGCATGATGGATTTTGTAAAAAGTGCTTTTAAAGATGCCGATATTTTAATTTACATGGTTGAAATTGGGGAGAAAGAGTTAAAAGACGAAGAGTTTTTCAATAAAATCATTCATGCTAAAATTCCAGTTTTACTTTTGTTGAATAAAATCGACAAATCCAATCAGGAAATGTTAGAAGAACAAGTACAAACTTGGCAAGCCAAAGTGCCTAATGCAGAAATTTTTCCAATTTCCGCCTTAGAAAACTTCAATGTAAAAGAAGCATTGAACAGAATTGTAGAGTTGTTGCCTGTTTCGCCGCCTTATTATCCAAAAGATGCTTTAACAGATAAGCCAGAGCGTTTTTTCGTGAACGAAACGATTCGTGAGAAGATTTTATTAAACTACGATAAAGAAATTCCGTACGCGGTTGAAGTAGAAACAGAAGAGTTTATAGAAGAAGAAAAAATTATAAAAATCCGTTCAGTGATTATGGTGGAACGTGATACGCAGAAAGGAATTATTATCGGGCATAAAGGAGCTGCTTTAAAAAAAGTAGGTATACAGGCTCGTGCCGATTTAGAAGTGTTTTTCGACAAACAAATACACATAGAAATTTTCGTTAAAGTAAATAAAGATTGGAGAAGTAACGCCTTCCAATTAAGAAGATTTGGATATAACCAGAAATAGAGTTGGGAGTATTCAGTTACCAGTAAATGAAATTTGAAGACTTGGTGAAAAGGAGAATTTAATTTCATGAAAACGAGTGTTTAGCCCTGATGGAAGCGGCATCCTTTTTATTTGTTAACTTAGATGTTACAATGAGCTTGTCGAATTAAGACGATGAGAACAAATAAAAAGATATAGCGTACAGCAGGAATAGCTTCAAATAAAAAAAGAAAAAAATAATAGCAAGAAATCAATTTTATAATATAAATTATTAAATAATAGTTGAAGTTGCGTTTTTAAAAGTTATGGAAAGAGGAAAAACTCCTAACTCCTAACTCTAAACTCCTAACTTTAAACTATCTTTGCACAAAATATAAGAAGAATGAATAATATTGTAGCCAT
>CAZULO010000137.1:0-7964 GCA_964621245.1 uncultured Flavobacterium sp. | reverse complement strand
GCCATTAATTGAAGTAAACCTTCTTTTAATAAATCATTTACGGTTTTGTAGTGAAGCATTATTCTATTTATTTTTATAGATCGTATATGGTTTTCCTGTTGAAGTATAAAGCGCAATGTTTATTTTATCAGCACCATAAAAATGAATTAATTCTTGCTTTTCCGTTTCATTTCCACGTTCAAAAATTCTTCTGATAACAGCTTTATAATGCTTATCCCAATCAATCATAGTTATATCGGTGTCCCAAAATAATGATTTTCGTATTAAAGATAAATTAGGTGTACTACCTTCTCTTTTATGTTTTTCTTCATTTATATCAAAATAGGTTTGAAGTAGTGCTAAAGTACCTTCTTCTAAACCTAGTCTTGCTTCAATCTTAAGCGCTAAAGCTGTATTCAACTTACGCTTTCCTTTGGTAATTGCATTAAGTGTTTGTGGATGCTCTCCTATAGACAAAGCAAAAGGTCGCTGCTGCAGCGCTCTTTTTTTTAATTCGCGTTCCAAAATAATTCCTGGGTGAATCCCTTTGTATTTTTCTAAATAGATATTCATAGTACAAATGTAAACAAATTTGTTTATGTTTTATAAAAATCCTGCCAATGATTTGAAACTTATACAATCTTAAAAAAACTAAATTATTTTTAAATCTCTAGCTATGTCAAATATATATATTTCACCATTGGCCTCTTATGTAATTCTTCTATTTTATCATAATTACTAAATTATTAATTGATTTAAAATTGTCTTATCTGTAAATAGAGCATTAAAAGTATCAATAAGATCATTTTTATATGCTGAGAAATAAACTTTAACTATATGAACCAATTCTTCCGCTGTATCTTTTTGAGTATCATAAATTCCTTGAATGTCAAAAATTTTATCATACTCTCCCAAAAAAGTCAATAGGTATATATAAAAAAAATCAATTCACTTCTAAAAATTTTAAAAGTGAATTGATTTGATGATAGGTGCCACAAACAAATATAACTTTTATCGAATTTGATTGTTATTTTTAAACTTATAAACAAAAGTTGTTGTTTTTTTATTACCTGGTAAACGGTATTTTAAGTCTACTTCATAAAAACCGAAACGCATAAAAGTATATTCTTTATTTAAAAACTGATACGCTAAACTTGTATTAGAAAGAGTTCCACTTACATAATCATTTACCACTTGATTTCTTAAATCTACCCAATCCTGTTTATAAACTAATGGCAAATTATATTTAAATGGAAAATTAGATTTCAACCATGTAGGATTACTTTCACTCTCTACACTAGCTAAATAATAGGTACTTAAAGGCAATGCTTTAGCTGGTGGCAATCCAAATTCATTGGTATCTCTATTTGTAATGGTATAGTTTCCGCCAATAGGATACTGATTGTATAAATAAGGTGCCATATCGCTGCCATAATAACTATCATTTAACTTTGAAGTAGCCGTTAATAAAGGGATTGTTTCACTGTAAACATTTCCTTGTAAATCAATTAAATCATAACTTTCCTGACTAGAAATAACGTTTGTTAAATAAATTACATCGGAATAAATTAATCCAAAATTATAATTTTGTGTGGGACTACTGTTCATTTTGGCTGTAAAAGTTTTATACTTACTAGTTCCAAAAGTATAAGACAATCTATTAATTTCCCCTTCTTTAGATTGAGTTAGAGCCTGATTTTGGGTAATTGTAATATCATTATCCTCATTAGTAATAGTAGTAGCAGTGGTATTATTCTCTGTAGGAGTTTCATTTCCTGCTTTGAGTGCACTTACAATACTAAAATTATAATTTTTGTCTTGTTCTATATTTGGTAAATCATAAGAAACCTCATTCGAATTAGTATCATAACTAAAAGCAGTTTTAAGCGAATTACCAGAAGGTACTGCTGCCATTTTTACATTTGTTTCCCATGCTGGATCTTCAAATAAATAATCTTGACCTCTTTTTAGTTTGATATAACCGGTATCATATTCTTCTTCAAAGAAGTATTTTTGTTCTACTACAGGATAAGAATACAAAATATTAGTTAACGGAATGTGATTTGGAGCGCCACCAGTAGTAAACTCTCTTTCTTCAGATTCTTTTGCAACTTGTCCATTTTGAGTTATTGTGGTGAAAACACCATTAATTAATTTTTGAAAACTGACTTCTACCTGAACTTTTAATGTTTTATTTGGTGGTAAAATATCGGTAGAAATAAAATTAGCACGGTCTTTTATTGAAGTCCATTCTAACGTTCCCGGAATTTCAGTGGTACCCTCGAATACTTTGAATTTCTCTAAAACAATTTTATAGGTCGAATCTCCCTCATCTTCTGGTATGATTAAAGGTTCATTTACTTTCATGGCAAATGTAGCTTGCGGAATCGTAAACACATCTGCTTTTTCAGTTCCTCGTTTAGGCGTTACATCACTAATCAATTTAATACCACCTAACGGACCTGCATTTTCAAAAATACATTCCTCCCCTATAGTCAATTTAAATCTGAACCTTCCTTTAATTAAACCTCCTAAAATATTCATATGACCGCCAACATAGCCTCGCATCCAAAACGGATTAGGCAACTTCGCTTGCAACAACACGGCTGCTCCACCCGAAATAATAGGAATTTTTAAATTTATAAAAAGTAATTTCACACGTACTCCCAATTCACCTTGTAAATAAGCGTAGGATTGACCGTTTGCATACCAGCCATTAATACCTACTTCATCTCCAGTATTAGAGCATCGCGCTTCACCATAATCTTTTAACATAATATCAAAACCAATTCCAGCTTGAAAACGGGCATAAAAAAGTAAAAAGCTTAAATCACCAGTATCAAAATCAAGACTAGCGCCAAAAGCAAATCCGCCACCATTTGCTAAGGCATTTTCATCTCGCATATAATTTAAAGATTGTGTGTCCACACCAAGTATTTGAGCCACAATATCTGGAGGAGGTGGACTACCTGGTAATTCCGTTCCAGCCATAAAGTAACTCGTAGTTTTTAAACTCACACCGGCTACTCCCATTTTCACACCACATCGATCATCTGGAGTTCCAATATAAATATACCAATCTTGTGGATCCTTATGAAAAACCGCCCATCCAGCACGGCCACCTGCGCCGATACCCGAAATAAAATTCCCAGGTGTATTTATGTACACATCAAAAGTTCCATGCATCGAATTATTTTGAAAATCAAATTCAATAGCCGATTCAACATTAATACCTACTTCACCTGACACATCACCTGGAATGGCTACTTTGGCTTTTGGTAAAAACTTACTAGCAAAAGAACCACTTATACTGTTTTCTGTTACACCCATAAAACTGGTCATAGCGGCTGGACTAGCTGCAACTTTATTCATTAAATCACCCACCTTTTTTAAACCTGGGATTTTAGCCATAATGCCACCTTTTCCGAAAATTGCTAATGTATTAATTCCTCCATTCGAATTAAATGCGATTTCAAAAGCAGCTTCTCCATCAAATACTTCTTCTTTTCCGATATGAAAATAAATTAAAGCTTTAAGACCTAATCCTCTAGTTTCATCAGGCAGATAACTTAATCCGGAAGGAGAAAACTCGGTAGGAGAAATGCCTTCTTTACGACGCATTTTATAATAAGCACCACCTCCAAAACCGTTTATCATAAAAGGAGAAGGAACAGCTGGCCATTTTGCAGATGCATCAAAATACCAATATCTAAACGTGGTTTTTCCAAAAATTGCTTTGGCACTTACATCAACTACGTTGGCTACTGCTACTTTCAATTCAGCATTAAAACCATCTCCGTAGATAGGATCATTTTCCATTAATATCAGCTGACCATTCATCTTAAAGCCGCTAAATTGAGCATCAATTTTTATAGCAGATAATTCTAAACCATCATATTTCCACTTTTGTTTAAATCCTTCTTCTACTAATTTTCCTTTGATACCGATTCTAGCTGTAGCACCTGCACCTGCATTATCCATAAGATTCAATCCGAGATCAAAATCTATTCGTGCACTTGTGGCTTGCATGGTAACACCAATATTTCCAATAGAAACAGGGAAATTACCAAAACTTACCGTACCCGTATAGCCCATATTTGTAACAGAAATCATCGGGCTAACCGTTTGCAATTGTAAATTTTGAAAGGTTATTCCTTTAAAATCAACCGATTTTTTTCCAGAAACTTCGGTTTCATGATTCGCAGACATGTTGGACGCGATAGAAATACTTCCGTGCAAATTAGCTTTTGGAAAAAAGACCCCATTTTTTAATTTTAACTCTACCGAACTGTTAGGCAACAAGTTGGCTTTGGCTTTCCATAAGTCAAAATGCAAGGTATCTTTTGTGGCTACAATAAGATGTTGTTCGTCTAGAGAAATAAAGCCCGAATACAGCAAAGCTTTTCTATTTACTGTTGTAGAATTTGAACCTGTAGTTGAAGTATCAGAGGCGTTACTTTTAGTGATAGGCAATAAAATTTGCCCATTTAAATTGGCTTTTATAAATTGATTGGCTGCAATAGTTACATCAATATGATCTAAGGAATAAGCCCAAGATTTTTGTTCGCTGGTAATTCCTTTTTCAAGTGGAAAAAGATGATCTCCATAAAAAGTACCCGAAACACCAAATTTATCTATAATTAGTTTTGAAGCGCCGAGATGAATTCTTTCTTTATTTTGTTGGGTATCGGTGGTTTTAAATTCTTTGGGTAACCCGATATCAAAGGTTTCTACATACACGCCGCGCCAAGCAGTTACGGTTGGCATTAATAAGCCATTTTGTTGGTAATAATCAGGAAATTGAACGGAGGCATGATTTTGAATATCACTTAAATCTAAAACAGCATTACTCACTAAAAACTGAAAATTACCATCATAATTACTTCCATTTCGTTTTTGTTTTAACACGAAAGGTTGTAAAGAAACGTTCACTAGTATATCATTAAAATTACTTCCCATGATAGAAAATTCCCCTTTAACTCGGTTAGGAACTTGCTTAGTTACACCATTATAATAGGTTTTAGGAACTGTAGTTTTTGCTTCATTTACAACCCCATTTTCAAGAGGTAAAATTAAATCACGAGAAAATTCGACAGCCCCTGAAATTTTCATTTCTTTAAAACCATCACAATCTATCGTTACATAAGTTAAATCATTTACTACATTACCAGTATTCATATCAAAACCGCCGTATAGCGATAATTGCCATTGGTTGTTATTAAAAGGAATATCTAAATTTCCTAACAATACTAACTTCGCTTCACCAATAATTCCACCCTGGTGAGATAACTTGACATTATCCGCACCAAAAAACAATTGAATTGGTGTTCCGTCGGCCTTAGTTTGTGGCAAATCGACTCTACAAAATACCGTTAAAGCTGTATATTCTGGAGTAAATGTAGCTTTAGTAACACCCACCGAATACTGAACATTACTAATCGTTTTTCTTATCCCAATAGGTAATTCTACCAATTCTTGATTAGAAAAACTATTCACCCATCGACCTGTTTGTTCAATTTTAGTAAAACTAGTTTCTGCTTTTCCTTTGTTGTTTTGAGATTGTTGTCCGAAACTTATAGAAAAAATAAATAAATGTAGGTAAATCAGGAATGAAAGTGGTAGTTTTTTCATTGTTTTTTGATGTTGTTCTTGGTTTGCTTTTATAGATTTATGACTGCTTATTCTGTTTATTATAGCGCAATCACAATACTAATATTTGGATTGATGTAACTTGCTCTTTTTTATACCAATTGGCCGTTTGTTTGATTTGTTTATTTTATCCTCACATTCATCTTTTACTAATTCAGTAAAATAAACTTCAAAACAAATTGTAGTATTATCTTAACTAAAGACTACTAGTCACAGCATAAGTAGAAACAAAAAAATACTTTTAAAAATTATAGGTGCAAATGTATTTATAATTATTGTTTTTCAGGTTATTTTATTGTAAAAAAACAGGTACAAAATGAATTTTTTTTCCTAAAAAAACTACAAATATTCAATTTTAAATTGAAACAAATATATTTTATGTGTACACAAAAACAGTAAAAAATAAGTGCTTTTTACTATTGTTTCATGTAACGGAAACGATAAACTAGCGTATTCAAAGTCGATTACTTGTCATCCATTTCTTTTGTGAGAGCAGTAGAAATTTCTTTGACCTGTTGATACGTTAAACTAAAGAGCGTTTTGTTTAAATCTGGATTGTTTTCGGCAGTAACTTTTAGTTTATGAAGTGGATTGTTTGAAGCAATTACCTTACCACTATCCGGTTTCCACACTAGTAAATCGTTAGGTTCACAAACAAACACCTCACATAACCGTTCGATGTGATCTAATCGAAACACTCTGGTTTTACTATTTAAAAGAATATTGGCTGCGTGAGGAGTGAAACCGTTTTTTACTAGAAAAGTATAAGGTTTATCTATGCCTCTGGCGCTAAAAATAGGTTTCAGATTAAGTGATAACATAAAGATTTTATTAAAAATTTAAAGTAACTTTCAAAAAACATAATACAAATTTTAAAAAGCTAAAAACAACTTGTTAAAAATATAAAATAATCTTATAAATATAAAAATATTTATAAAATATACTAAAAATATATTTACAGAAAACTAAAATGTATTATTAATAATAAAAAATATCATATTAAAAGTACAAAGTAAATTATTAAATAATAAAAGTAAACTAGATCTTATTTAAATTTTGTTTGTTATACAATGGGTGATTTTGCTGCAATTACTTCTATACCTTATACCATTCAAAAATTAGGAAGTTCTTGTTAAAATTTGGAAGTATTCCATAAAAAAACAGGAATTAAAAATTAAATAGTTCCTGTTTTCGTGTTGGTTAGCTAAACTTGTGAAAAAACTGTGCTTTTTCTAAGCTATTCTTCTTCTTTTTTCACTAAATATCCGTTAAATAATAGTTGTATGACGATGTTTCGTGCTGTTACATCTTTACTCATTTTATATCCTACAAAATTACCACTATTATCAAACAATACCGGAAATACTTTTCCATCAAAAGTAACTACTTCTTGGTTCCAAAATTTATCGGTGCTTCCATATTGGGTTTTATTTGCAAACCAAGTGGCAACAAGTTGGTTATTTAAATCGATAACTTGATACGTATCAACGGCTCCATTGGGTTTTAAATTCATTTTTATGCGACCTATGATCAGATTTTGACTTTGGATGGTTCTAAAAATAACCCCACTATCATCAATGACTAATTTAAGATCAGCAATTTTTTTATGTTCTAGTTTAATTTTGTTTTCTTCTGCTATAATTTTTTCTGAAACGCCTGTTAAAGGTTTATTGAAAAATTCAGTTAAGGCCGCTACATTTAAGCTATTAGAATCTAGATAATTATAAGTAATTAGAGTTTGTACCAATGATTTTTCTTGATTCATTGGATTAAATTTTTTGTATTCCAATTCATTAAATTTATCGCCACTTTCATTTTTAAGTACTAACCATCTTTTACCAAACCCTTCGGTATCCATTATAAATTTTAATTCTGCTTGAATAACAAAATCTTTAGTTAAGTTAAAAACTTTAAAAAATGGCTTTTTCCCTTCTATGTAGGCCACTGTTGATCCGTCAAGTTTGATTTCTCCTTTTTCGATAGACAGTTTTTGTGCTGTGGCGCATACGGTTATAAATAATAGGACTAAGGTTAGAATTTGTTTTTTCATGTTTCTTTTAAAAAATTATATAAATTATTATTTGTGGTATACAGATTATAAATATTCAGAAGTGGCAAATGTCCCTCCTTTTTTTACTGATATTAAAGCCTTTATTATAGTATTACTTTGTATTAATTTACTGTAATAACAACTATTGAACAGGCAGTGACAAAGCTAATAAAATATAATTCTTGCAGCGCCGTTTAAAATTTATTTCTTAATATATATATTTTATTTATTAAGATTAATAGTAGTGTTAATAACAAAGAAAAATAAAAGTATAGGTTGATATAGT
>CAZULO010000136.1:2398-7968 GCA_964621245.1 uncultured Flavobacterium sp. | reverse complement strand
AGAAAACGAAGTGTTTTTAGAAGGTGTTTCTGAAAACAGTCAAGTTTGGATGTCGCATTCTGATTCTATTAAAAAATTACCAACGAACGGTGTTAAAATCGCTAGTACTAAAGATGTAGAAAACGCCGCTTATAAAATAGAAGGCGAAACCACTTATGCCATTCAATTTCACCCAGAAGTGTATCATTCTACTGATGGAAAACAAATGTTAGAAAACTTTTTGGTTAAAATTGCCAAAGTAGAACAGACATTCACACCAAATGCTTTTGTGGAAGAAGTTATTGCTGATATGAAGGCTAAAATCGGAAACGATAAAGTAGTTTTAGGTTTGTCTGGTGGAGTTGATTCTACTGTTGCGGCAGTAATTTTAAACAAAGCCATCGGAAATAATTTATATTGTATTTTCGTAAATAACGGCTTGTTACGTAAAAACGAATTCCAAAGTGTATTAGATCAATACAAAGGAATGGGATTGAATGTAAAAGGTGTTGATGCTTCTCAACGTTTTTATGATGCTTTAGCGGGTTTAGACGATCCAGAAGCCAAACGTAAAGCCATAGGAAACGCTTTTATTGAAGTTTTCGATGCGGAAGCGAATTTGTTAACCGATGTAAAATTCTTAGGTCAAGGTACCATTTATCCAGATGTAATCGAATCAGTTTCAGCAACTGGTGGTCCATCTGCAACTATAAAGTCACACCATAATGTAGGCGGTTTGCCTGATTTTATGAAATTACAAATTGTAGAACCTTTACGTATGTTGTTTAAAGACGAAGTACGTAGAGTTGGAGCAACTTTAGGAATCGATCCAGAATTATTAGGTCGACATCCATTTCCTGGTCCAGGTTTAGCGATTCGTATTTTAGGTGATATCACTCCAGAAAAAGTCGCCATTTTACAAGAAGTAGATGCTGTTTTCATAAACGGATTAAAAGCACACGGTTTGTACGATAAAGTTTGGCAAGCAGGTGCGATTTTATTACCCGTAAACAGCGTTGGAGTAATGGGGGATGAGCGAACTTACGAAAAAGTAGTAGCGTTAAGAGCCGTTGAATCTACAGACGGAATGACAGCAGATTGGGTACATTTACCTTACGAGTTTTTACAAAAAGTTTCTAATGATATTATCAATAATGTTCGTGGAGTAAATCGTGTCGTTTACGATATTAGTTCTAAACCACCTGCAACAATTGAGTGGGAATAAATAAGAAATAGCAATATCAATAACACTATCAAAAATCAATGACTATGAGAATTTTTACTTTCACGTCATTGATTTTTCCTTTTAGATATTTTTGTAATAAAAAATTGTCTTTGATATTTTATTGTTTATTTTTGACATTGAAATTGATTTTTGATATTGCCATTGCATAACTTGGCATTAAAATTGTTTCTGGTTAGAAAATCAATTTAAAAGAAATAAAAAGTAACATATGAAAAAGGCACATTTATATATCATTCTATTTTTAGTAAGTTTTGTAGGTAATTCGCAGAGCAAACATACCGTTGTAAAAGGGGAAACCTTATATAGCATTTCTAAAAAATACAAGGTAAAAACAGAAGATATTGTAAAATTAAATCCAGAGGCTAAAGATGGAGTTAAAGAAAATACCGTTTTAACTTTACCAGCTGGAGTTAAAGTAGTTGCTCCAAAATTGACGTTAAATAAGTATGAATATCAAGTACAACAAGGAGAAACTTTATATGCGATTTCAAAAAAAATAGGAGTTTCAGTTGATGAAATGATTAAAAACAATCCTACTTCAAAAGAAGGCGTTGCTACGGGTCAAAGTTTGACTTATTTTGCCTCTAAAAAATATGTTTCTACTACACAACCAAAAAAAAATGAGGTAGTTGCTAAGATAGAAATTCCAAATCTTCATACAATTCAAGCCGAAGAAACCAAATATAGTGTATCCAAAAAATATGGTATTTCGATTACTACTTTGGAAGAATTAAATCCACATATTAAAAATGCTTTTGAAATTGGTATGTTACTCCGATTAAATAAAAATACGGTTTTACCAAAATCAGAACCAAAAATAGAGACTAAAGAGGTTATTGATGCTCCAAAACCAGCAACAAAAACCATGTTTTATGCCGTGCAACAAGGCGAAACCTTATATAGTATCTCAAAAAAATTCGGCATTTCTGTTGATGAAATTACCAAAAGAAATCCAAACGTAGATTCAGGTTTGCCAGTTGGAATGGAATTGTTGTTGCCAGAAAAAAAAGAAATTGTTTCAGCCTCGATTCCAAAAGTGACTTCACGATCTAAAAACAAATCAAATTTATTAGAATCAGTTGATAAATCTACTCCAAGGAATTTAGTATTATTAATGCCATTTAATATCAATCGCATCGAAAACGATTCTACAAAAACTAAAACAGACTATTTAAAGTCGGATAAATTTTTAAATATAACTTTAGATTTTTATGCAGGAGCTTTAAAAGCAATTGACTCAGCCAAAGTATTGGGCTTACCTATTCAGGCTAAAGTATACGATGCCGAAACCTCAAAATATGCTTCTAATGTTTCCACGATAATCAAAAATAATGATTTTTCAAATGTGGATGTGGTGATCGGACCTTTTACAAATTCTTTTGTTGAAACGGCTGGACAATTATTAGATAAAAATACGGCCATAATTTCTCCTTTAACTAATGAATCTGGAAAAGGTGGAAGTAATGTATTTTATGCAATGCCAAATGAGAACATTCAAAAACAACAATTACTATCGTATTTGAAATCTAAATCTGATGCTATTTTTGCCATTCATTCTTCTACTAAAACAAGTTTGAGTTCTTATTTTTTGTCAAATCATACAGAAGTAAAATCTTCTAGTTTTAATGATAAAGGACTTTTTGATTATGCCGTTTTCAAATCACAATTACAAAAAGGTAAAAAGAATTTTGTGATTTTAGATTCAGATAAAATTGTTCAAGTTATTTCTGTGGTGAATAATTTGTTAAAGCTCAAAAAAGAATTCGATATTCAATTGGTAGTCGTTGAACGAAATGATGCCTTAGATTTTGAAGAAATTCCATCTAAGAATTTAGCAGCGCTTCAAATGTTATATCCTTCTGCTATCCGCGAAAATGAATCTGTAGAAGCCATGAATTTTGCAAAAGCATTTCGTAAAGAAAATAAAGTTCAACCCAATCAATATGCTACTCGTGGCTTTGATGTAACGTTTGATGCGATTTTAAGAATGTGTCAAGAAGAAGGTTTTATTAAATCAACAGAAAATCAAATTTCAGAGCAAATTGAAAGTCAGTTCAACTATTCAAATAACAACAATTACGGAGTATATCTAATATATTACAATTCCGATTTAACTATAAAACAAGCACAATAATGGCAACATCTAAAGTAACGTATTTAGGAGATTTAAGAACTTCATCTATACATTTAGCTTCTGGTTCAGAGATAATTTCCGATGCTCCGATTGATAACAACGGAAAAGGAGAAGCTTTCTCACCAACAGATACAGTTGCAAATGCTTTGGCAAGTTGTATGTTTACTGTAATGGGAATTAAGGCACGTGACTTAGAAATTGATTTGTCAAACTCAACGGCTGAGGTAACTAAAATAATGGGCACTGAACCTCGTAGAATTACTGAGATTTATGTTACATTTACTTTGAATGTAGAAGTTTCAGAGAAAAACAAAACCATTCTTGAAAAAACAGCGATGACTTGTCCCGTTTTCAATAGTTTGCATCCTGAAATCAAGAAAGAAATAATTTTTAATTGGAAGTAATTCTAAATATGTTGATAACTTAAAAGAACAATACTAAATGGAAGTATTGTTTTTTTTATTTTTGAATAATTAGATCTAAAATATGAAAAAAGAAGAAAAAGATTTTACTATTTTCGATTGGTGGAAAAAAGTAATGTTTGATAATTATGCCAATTTCAATGGTAGAGCTAGAAGAAAAGAATACTGGTCTTTTCAATTGGTAAATATGATGATTTTATTTGTGCCATATGTTTTGCTTATGGCTAGTATTTTTACTTTTGTAGCTAGCGAAAGTTTTAGTTCTTTCAGTATTGTTATGCTTGTTTTCTTCGTTTTGTATGCTTTAATAATGACTATTCCTTCATTAGCGGTTTTAGTCAGAAGATTACACGACACCAATCGAAGTGGTTGGAGTTTTTTAATAGGTTTAATTCCTTTTTTTGGAAGTATGATTTTATTATATTATTATTTTTCTGATGGTACTGTTGGAAAAAATATTTACGGGAATGACCCAAAAAGACCTCATGATGAAATTTCAGAAATTGGTGTTTCTCAAGAATAATGCTTTCACAACAAGAACAACTTATACAATTAGCACATAGTAAAATGCCCTTCGGAAAATACGAGGGGCGTTTTCTTATAGATTTACCCGAATATTATGTAGTTTGGTACCGAAATAAAGGATTTCCAGCTGGTACTTTAGGTAAACAATTAGAGTTAGTATACGAATTAAAACTAAATGGTTTAGAAGAGTTAATTAGAAATATACGGTATAAATATCCCAAATGATGATGATACAAACGTTACTCCATAATCAAAATGATTTTTTTAAATCGAAACAAACCTTGTCAATTACTTTTCGTATACAAATGTTACGAAAATTAAAAAAAGCACTTCAAGAAAAGGAACAAGATTTAAGTAACGCTATTGCTACAGATTTTTCAAAATCTAATTTTGAAACGTATCTAACGGAATTTGGATTTTTATATATAGAAATTGATGAAGCCATAAGAAATCTTAAAAAATGGTCTTCAAAAAAGAGAGTGTCTTCAAGTTTAATTAATTTTCCATCCAAAAATTATAGTATTCCCGAACCTCTTGGAACGGTTTTGATTATTGGGGCTTGGAATTATCCGTATCAAATAACACTCGCGCCTGCCATTGCAGCCATAGCAGCTGGAAATACTGTTGTTATCAAACCAAGTGAATTAGCCGCTAACTCGAGCGCTGCTTTACAACAACTGATTGCAGCAAATTTTGACCCCAATTATTTTACCGTAATGGAAGGTGGAATTGAGGAAACAACAGCATTAATTGAATCCAAATTTGATAAAATATTTTTTACGGGTTCTACCACTGTGGGGAAAATCGTTTACCAAGCAGCAGCTAAAAATTTAGTTCCAGTAACTTTAGAATTAGGAGGTAAATCTCCAGCAATTTTAACTGAAGGCTGTAATGTGAAAGGAAGTATCCAGCGTTTAGTTTGGGGAAAATTTTTAAATGCAGGTCAAACTTGTGTAGCGCCAGATTTTGTTTTCGTACATCAATCGCTTAAAAACGAATTTTTAACTGAAATTCAAAAAGAAATCAGTAGCAAAGATTACAAAATTGAAAATCAGAATTTCACTAAAATTATTTCTGAAAAACATACGCAACGACTTGCCAATTTAGTAGTAAATCAACAGGTTATTTTTGGTGGAAATTATGATGTTTCTCAAAGAAATTTTGAACCTACATTACTACTACAACCATCTTGGGATAGCCCAATCATGCAAGAAGAGATTTTTGGCCCTATTTTACCCATTCTTTTTTACGAAGATTTTGATGC
>CAZULO010000136.1:0-2298 GCA_964621245.1 uncultured Flavobacterium sp. | reverse complement strand
CCTACTTTTTTTGAAGTTCCTCTTCGTTTTTCGCCGTATTCTAACAGTAAATTAAAATGGATTAAACGAGTAATTTCTATTTCCAAATACTTCTAATTGTTTATTAAAGGAATTAATTTCCATTTTTTTTTTGATCTTTTAAATATTGCGACATTAACTTATAAATGGTATCTTTGCCCGTTTTTTAAACAGAACACAGCAAGAAATACATATAATTACACAACAACAACAACACAACAAACAACAACACACAACAAACAACAACATGAATCAAACTAAATACATTTTCGTTACAGGTGGTGTGACCTCTTCTTTAGGAAAAGGAATCATAGCAGCATCTTTAGCAAAATTATTGCAAGCAAGAGGGTACCGAACTACTATTCAAAAATTTGATCCCTATATTAATGTGGATCCAGGAACACTAAATCCGTACGAACACGGCGAATGTTATGTAACAGATGATGGAGCAGAAACCGATTTAGATTTAGGACATTACGAACGTTTTTTAAATGTTCCAACATCTCAAGCAAATAACGTAACCACAGGTAGAATTTATTTATCAGTTATTGAAAAAGAACGTCGTGGTGAATTTTTAGGTAAAACAGTTCAAGTCGTACCTCATATTACCAACGAAATTAAAGAACGTATGCAATTGCTAGGTAATTCGGGTGATTATGATATTGTAATTACAGAAATTGGAGGAACAGTTGGTGATATTGAATCCTTACCTTACATCGAATCAGTGCGTCAATTGGTTTGGGAATTAGGAGATAATAATGGTATTGTGATTCATTTAACGCTAGTACCTTTTTTAGCTGCTGCCGGTGAATTAAAAACGAAACCAACTCAACATTCTGTGAAAACATTAATGGAAAGCGGAATCAAAGCCGATATTTTAGTATGTAGAACAGAACACGAATTATCACAAGATTTACGTCAGAAATTAGCCTTATTTTGTAATGTTAAAAAAGAGGCTGTCATTCAATCAATTGATGCTTCAACCATATACAAAGTGCCGAATTTAATGCAAGAAGAAGGCTTAGATAAAGTTGCTCTTAAAAAATTAAATTTACCAGAAAAAGCTACGCCAGATTTAAAACAATGGAACGAGTTTTTATATAAATTGGAACATCCAAAACATGAAGTAAACATTGGTTTGGTTGGGAAATATGTTGAATTACAAGATTCGTATAAATCTATTTTAGAAGCTTTTATTCATGCAGGTGCCACCCAACAAACTAAAGTAAATGTGGTATGTATTCATTCAGAATATTTAGATAAATCGAATGTAGCGAGTAAACTAAAAGGATTAGATGGAATTTTAGTAGCGCCAGGTTTTGGGGAAAGAGGTATTGAAGGTAAAATTGAAGCGATTAAATATGTTCGAGAAAATAATATTCCTTTTTTAGGAATTTGTTTAGGGATGCAAATGGCTTCTATAGAGTTTGCTAGAAATATTTTAGGAAAGAAAGACGCGAATTCTACTGAAATGAATGCGAACACAAGTTTTCCTATCATTAGTTTAATGGAAGAACAAAAAACCGTAACAGAAAAAGGCGGGACGATGCGATTAGGTGCCTGGAAATGTCAATTAAAAGAAAATACATTAGCCCATAAAATTTACGGGAAAACGGATATTTTAGAACGTCACCGTCACCGTTTTGAATTTAATGGAGAATATTTAGCAGAAATGGAAGCCGCTGGTTTAGTTGCTTCAGGTTTGAATCCAGATACAGGTTTGGTTGAAGTGGTAGAATTACCGAATCACCCTTTCTTTATTGGGGTACAATATCATCCAGAATACAAAAGTACAGTACTGAACCCACATCCATTATTTATGGGACTAGTTGCTGCTGCTGTAAAAAACAAGTAAAATGGTTACAATGTAACTATTCTATATAAAAGCAGACAAATACAAACACAAACTTTAAAAGAGTTATAATTTTTTATCATGGAAGAAAAAAAGTTCGACATTAAGTCGTTTATTGGTTTCGCATTAATCTTTGGGATTTTAATGTGGATGATGTATTCAAATCAACCTTCTAAAGAGGAATTAGCCGAAAAAGCAAAAAAAGAACAAGCGGAAAAAGAAGCTAAAACTCCAAAAATTCAAGCATCAAATGTTCCAAATGTTAAAAGTACTGATTCTACTGGAAAAATTTCACCCGAAGCTTTAGCTAAATTAGGAGCGTTTGCATATGCCGAAACTTTGCCTTCTGCTAAAAATTCAACAACTTTATTAGCAAACAACTTATTAAGTTTAAAAATTGCGAACAAAGGTGGTTACATTTCTGAAGC
>CAZULO010000135.1:0-8016 GCA_964621245.1 uncultured Flavobacterium sp. | reverse complement strand
GGATGTGTTCATTTTTGGGATATAATTTTATAAAAAGTAAAAATAGTATTTTTTTCAAAATTAACCGCAGATTCGCAGATTTTATATTTTACTTTTTATTAACCTACGTGAAAGTTTGCCACGAATTATCGAATTAAAAAATCTTGATTTGTGAAATTAGTTCATCTTCGATGAAATTCGAATCTTAACTAATTCCAAAAGGCAAAAAATATTCGTGAATTCGTGGCATTTTAAATTAAAAATTAAAACTATTTTTGCACCATGAAGCCACATCAACATTTTATTTTACACAAGCCACACGGATTTATCTCTCAATTTATTTACGAACTAAAACGTAACAAACGTAAATTGGGTGAATTGTACGATTTTCCAGAAGGAACTATGGCAATTGGAAGACTCGATGAAGATTCGGAAGGTTTGTTATTACTGACCACTGATGGCATGATGAGCGAATTAGTCCGAAGTAAAAAAGTGGAAAAAGAATATTATGCGCAAGTCGATGGAATAATTACCGATGAAGCTGTCGAACAATTAAAAAATGGTGTGGAAATCGGTTTTCACGGTAAAAAATACATCACTAAAAAATGTGATGCGAAGTTAATTCCAGTTCCAACACATATTGGTGAAGGCAGAAGAATTCGAGATGAACGCCATGGTCCCACAAGTTGGGTTTCGATTACGTTAACTGAAGGGAAATTCCGTCAAGTACGAAAAATGACTTCCGCTGTGGGTTTTCCAACGTTACGATTAATCCGAGTTCGTGTAGGAAATATTGAATTAGGAGATTTAAAAGCGGGTGAAGTGAAAGAAATTAATAGTTTTGATTATGAATAATTTATATTATAACGAAAGTCAGTATCCAGAAAAATTAAATATTTTTTATAATAAGACAAATATACAGTTGGGTTTTCTTTTGTCTCTAATTTTCTTCATTTTTGGGGTTTGTCAACTTGTAAATAAAAATTATTTAGGAGCAATAATTATTTTAATTTCTTTGATTATTTTATTTTACAATAATAAAAAAAGGAAAAGTTTACATATTATTCTGTTGAGTATTTCAAATAAAGAAATTTACATTCGTGAAAAATATTGTTATGAATGGCAAAATGTAAGTGGTGAGAAAATTGAAATAATCCAGAATGGAGATACATCAGTGCAATATTTAACTTTCTACTATGAGGGAAGAAAGATAAAACTTATAACGGATGATTTAGATTTTGATAGTAAGCAATTAGAAACCGCGATAAGTGTTTATAGAAAAAGATATGAAAATTCTATTTCACAATAAACTTACCGTAAGTTTTATCAAAAACGATATGTTCGTCTTTAAATAACGTATCGAAAACACCTTTTTCTATTAAATTACAAGGTTGGTCTTGTACACAAAAATCTTCTGTCATTACTATCATTTCGTCACTTAGTTGAATAGCCAAATCAATATCATGTGTCGAAAATAAAATGCATTTGTTGTTTTCGTTGGCTAATTTCTTCAACAATTTAAAAACGGCCACTTTGTGAAATAAATCTAAATGAGTTGTCGGTTCATCTAAAATGATTAAAGGCGTATCTTGTGCTAATGCTCTTGCAATCATCACTTTTTGCAATTGACCATCGCTTATTTCGCTGTATTTTTTATATTGTAAATGACTAATATTTGTGATTTTTATCGCTTCTTCAATATGATTGAAGTCGTTTTCTGTTAAGTTTCCCATCCAATTCGTATAAGGATGTCGACCTAAAGCAATTAATTCTGAAACTGTTAAATTACTGGCTGGTAATTTTTCAGTCGTCACAATACTTAAATTTTGCGCTAAAGATTCTGGAGAATATTCCGCTATTTTTTTATCAGAAAGAAAAACTTGTCCTTCCAAAGCTGGAATAATGGAAGTGATGGTTTTTAATAAAGTCGACTTACCAATTCCGTTTCCACCAATTAAAGTAATTAATTTTCCGGCTTCTAATTCGATGTTGATATTAGAAGCAATATTAATAGTGCCTTTTTTAGAAGTATATCCAATATTTAGATTTTCTGTTTTTAAGATGGAGGTTTTCATTACTTAGTTTTTTTATTTGAACCACATAGGCACATAGTTATATTGAGGTTAAAGGAAGGCGCTTCGCTTTAAATAATAAACATAAGCTATTTTGGTATGTTTTTAAAATGTTCATTAACCAAAGTTTTTTGACCTTCAAGAAAAATAGTATTACTATGAAAATTTAATATTAGTCCTTTTGGAACGGATAATAATTTCATATAGGTTAATAATTGTGCATCGTGTATTGGTAAAATTTCATTTACAGCTTTTAATTCAACTATAACAAGATCTTCAATAAATAAATCACATTTAAAATCAAAGTCTAAATCAACTCCTTTATAATTAATTGGAACTTTAAATTCTGATTTGAAATTTATCTTTCTTAGTTTTAATTCTTCAATCATGCATTTGTGATACACACTTTCTAATAAACCTTTACCAAGAATTTTATGAACTTCTATTGCTGCTCCAATTATATCATATGTTAATTGATTAATAGAACTTTGTGTTATCATATTTAATTTTCTATGTTTATTATTTTAAGCGAAGCGCTTTTATTTATAAAAAAAATCTATGTGCCTATGTGGTTAAAAATACTTAAATTTATCTAATTCCTTTCTTTCTAATGATCAACCAAATCACAACCGGCGCGCCTAAAATAGAGGTAATCGCATTAATTGGAATAGTAAAATCTTGATTGGGCATTTGCGAAATGGTATCACAAACTAACATCGTTATCCCGCCTAAAAGCAAGGTGGCGACAAAAAGTGTTTTATGCTGACTCGTTTGAAAAATCAACTTCGCCATATGCGGAATCGCTAATCCAACAAAAGCAATTGGACCCACAAATGCGGTTATGGTTCCTGCTAAAATACTGGTGGCAATAATACTGATATTTCGTGTTCTTTTGATTGAGATTCCTAAACTTCTCGCGTAATTTTCACCTAATAATAAACCATCTAAAGGTTTGATAATCGTAAAGCTTAAAAGCAAACCAATTGAAACCACAATTGTTAATAAATAGACTTGATTTTGATTCAAATTTCCTAAACTTCCTAAGGTCCAAAACGTAAATTTTTGTAATTGTTCAGCACTCGAAAATGTTGTTAACACATTGATTATAGCACTCGTTAAACTGCTAAACATCAATCCTACAATTAAAATCGACATCGTATCTTTCAATTTTGAAGCGACGAAGAAAACCAATAAAAGCACCACTAAACTTCCGAAGAAAGCCCCAATTAAAATTCCGTAATCATTCACCAAAAAATCCGCAATAAAAGTTGGTAGTAAAAAAGAACCCATAATCACAATGGCAACGCCTAAACTTGCGCCAGAACTCAAACCTAAAACATAAGGGCCAGCTAATGGATTTCTAAAAAGTGTTTGCATGATTAACCCAGAAATACTCAGTCCAACTCCAGTTAAAATAGCTACAACTGCTTTAGGAAATCTATATTCTAAAACGATATAAGTCCATGTTTGTTTTTCATGAGATTGATGGATTAAAATTTCGCACACATCACCTAATGGAATCCAAACATTTCCTAGAGCTAAATTCGTAAGAAAAGCTAAGATTAGAATGGTAAACAATCCAATAAAGAGAGAGCTATTTTTAAACGTTTTTTGCATTTATTTGATTTTTGTAGCAAAGGTGAATTCGTAGTTATTCATTAATTCTGGATGTAAAATTTTTATAAAATCTTTCAGGACTAAATCAGGACGAGAAGGACTTTGTTCGTAATAAATTACACCACCTGTTTTACCTGTTTTTACTTCAAAACTATATATTTCTCCTTTTTTAAAGGCATCAAAAGCGGCATAATTTGGGTTGGTAGTTTTCATGTTATTTAAAGAACTGAAACTACTTGTGATCCATTTATCTGCAGCGTGAGCGGTTTCTAAAACTTTTTCAAAACTTAAAGGGGTACTACCTGTTCCTTCCGTTTGCTTCCATAAATAATCGCCTTTTGCTTCCTTCATATAATAGGCTAACCAACTATTCCCATTCGGTACAAACCATTGATCTTGATACAACGAGCCTAAAAATATAGAAGGTTGTTTCTTTGTATTTTGAACTAAAGTTAGGGTTTCGTTATAATTTTTTTCAATCGAATTAAAAATGTCATTAGCTTCTTTTTCTTTTCCGAATAATGCGCCATATAATTTAATCCATTCTGCCTTTCCAAGTGGCGTTTGTTCCATCCAATCCGCTTGAATCACAACTTGAATCCCGTTTTGTTGTAAATTTTTTAAGGTCGGATTAACATTGTCGACACAAAAAGAAACTAAAACATCTGGATTTAATTCTATGATTTTTTCAATATTTAAACTTTCATTTTGCCCTACATTTACTATCTTTTTTTGGTCAATTAAGGCTCTTGTTTTTTCTGACGAAATATAATCGGTATGTGGAAAACCAATTAATTTTTCTTCTACACCTAATTGCTCTAAAAAAGGAATTATAGTAGTGGAGGTTACTATTGAAGTTTTTAATGGAACATCAATAATGGGAAGTTTCGAGTAGGTGCTTGGAATTTTACTATTATTTTTTCTTAAAACATAAGTAAACGTTTCTTTTGCATTAGGCCATGGATTTGAAATTTTTACGATTGTAAAATCTGTTCCTTCTTCTATAGATAAACTTTTAGCATACTTGATGTTGTTCTTTGCAAGTTCAATTTCATTTGTAGAAGTTTCTTTCTTACAATTAAATAGGAATAAAGATAAAAAGGTAAAAATAAATAAGTAAAAGCGATTCATTGTTGTTGTTTTTGCAAATGTATAAAAAAAATGAGGGTTTAATTTTTGAAATTCGTAAAAATACTATCTTTACGAAGTGATTAGATCGTAAAAATAATTTCATTAAAATTGGAAAGCTTTTCTTGATCTTACAAACCTATAAAATTATAAGAATGATATATTTAATTACTGGTGGAGAACGGTCTGGAAAAAGTAGCTATGCTCAAAATGTAGCATTAGAACTTTCAAAGAATCCAATGTATGTGGCTACAGCCCGAAAATGGGATGGTGATTTTCAGAAAAGAATCGACCGACATCAGAGTGAAAGAGACGAAAATTGGACGAACATTGAAGAAGAAAAAAACTTATCTCAAATTGATTTTAAAGGAAGAGTTGCGATTATTGATTGCGTCACTTTATGGTTAACCAACTTTTTTGTAGATACGAAAAATGATATAGAGCTTTCTTTAGAATTAGCTAAAGCTGAAATTGAAAAGTTAGCTTTAATGGAAGATACAACCATCTTAATCATCACAAACGAAATCGGAATGGGCGTTCACGCAGAAACGCATATCGGTAGAAAATTTGTAGAATTACAAGGTTGGGTCAATCAATTTATTGCCAAAAAAGCAGATAAAGTAACTTTTATGGTTTCCGGTTTACCGATGCAAGTCAAATAAGATGCGAGTACTAAGTTCTTGGAGCGGCGGAAAAGACAGTTGTTTCGCCTTAATGAAAGCAGCTGAACAAGGATTAAAACCGACAGTTTTGCTAAACATGATGAATGAAAACGGAAAAGTGTCGCGTTCCCATGGTATTCCATTTTCTGTATTAGAGCAACATGCCAAACAAATTGGTGTGCCTTTAGTGGCAGTTCCGGCATCTTGGAATGACTATGAGAAAAATTATATTGCGATATTACACGATATTAAAGAGCAATACGAAATTGAAGGTGTGGTTTTTGGAGATATCGATCTAGAACAACATCGGGAATGGGAAGAAAAAGTTTGTAATGCTGCAGAACTAAAAGCATTTCTGCCTTTATGGCAACAAGATAGAATAGATTTGGTTTTTCAAATGATTGATGCTGGAATTGAAACCATGATTGTATCTTGTAATTTAGAAATGGGTGAAGACTATTTGGGTAAAATCATAACCAAAGCATTAGCACTAGAATTACAACAAAAAGGCATTGATGCTTGTGGCGAAAATGGTGAATATCATACTTTAGTTCTCAACTGCCCTTTATTCAAAGAAAAAATAATTTTACCCAAATATCAGAAACAAACGTATGAAAAGTATTGTTTTATCGTTTGGGACGAATAATTTTTTTGTCAGTTCGAGAGTTTTTTGGAATGAAACGGAATTGAAAATGTATCGAGAATTTTAAATAAAGATTACTAAGATTTCTTTTGACACGAATTACCGAATTTGTTTTATGAAGGAAAAATCAGTTCATCTGCGATGAATATTCGAATTAAATCGAAATAAAAATAAAGATTAGTGCATTCGTGGCTTAAATTGAAACAAAATCAAATTACTGAAAATTAATAAATGAAATCATTATACGAAATCATTTCCGAGCGAAGAGATACACGCCATTTTACCAATGATGCAGTTCCTGCTGAAGTGTTGGAAAAAGCACTGGAAGCCGGTCATAAAGCGCCATCTGTCGGATTAACCGATGCCACTCGCTATTATATCATCGAAGCTTCAGAAATTAAAAAACAAGTTAAAGATTTATTTACTTCTTATCATAAAAAATCAGCCCAATTAACAGATTCGGAAAGCCAGAAAAAATCGTATTTAGAATTGAAATTAGAAGCTATTGAAGAAGCACCAATTGGTTTAATCATTGCGTATGATCGTTCCGTTTTGGATAAATTTACGATTGGAACTGTTGGAAGTAATGAAGCTGTAAAGTTTAGTTCGGTTTGTGCGGCTCAAAACATTTGGTTGTCGTTAACCGAACAAGGTTATTCTATGGGTTGGGTTTCGATTATTAATTACCATCATTTTAAAAAGTTATTACATTTACCAGATTATATTGAGCCCTTAGGGTATTTCTGTGTTGGAAAACCCGCAACAGATTATGGGAAACAACCGATGTTACAACAATTAGATTGGAAACAAAAATCTGACAAACCCATCGTAAATAAAATAGAAAGTTTCACAGCAGTGAATTATTTAGAATTAGAAAATTTTACGGTTTTACATCCAGATTCTTCTGAATTAAAAGATAAATTGGTAGATAAGATCAACCAAAAAACAAAACCATTAGGTTCGTTAGGTGTTTTAGAAAAATTAGCGCTACAAATCGGTTTGGTATTTCAATCGGAAACGCCAAAAATCAAACATCCAACGATAGTTGTTTTTGCAGCCGATCATGGAATTGCCAATCACGGAGTTAGTGCGTATCCACAAGAAGTAACGCGACAAATGGTGGAAACGTTCTTAAAAGGTGGCGCAGCTATTTCTGTGTTTTGTAAACAAAATAATATCGATTTAAAGATTGTAGATGCGGGTGTGAATTACGATTTTCCAACGAATACTTCAATTATTTCTAAGAAAATTGCCAAAGGAACGCAATCGTTCCTAACCACTTCAGCGATGAGTAAGGAAGAAATGAATTTGTGTTTTCAAAACGGTGCAGCAGTGGTTAATGAACTATTTCAAAATGGAAGCAATTGCATCGGTTTCGGAGAAATGGGCATAGGAAATACAGCAACAGCTTCTGTTTTAATGAGTGTGTTAACCAAAATTCCAATTCAAGAGTGCGTAGGCAAAGGAACTGGTGTTGTGGAGGAAAAATTGAAAAATAAAATAGAAATTTTATCGAAAGCGATTTCTAATTTTGAGGAAGAAGAAACTTGGGAAAACATAGTTTCTCATTTCGGTGGTTTTGAAATTTTACAAATGGCAGGCGGAATGCTACAAGCTTATCAAAATAAAATGCTAATTTTAGTAGATGGATTTATTTCAACAGTAGCATTTTTAATCGCTTATCAAAAAAATCCAACCATAAAACAGAATGCTATTTTTTCTCATTGTTCAGAAGAAAAAGCGCACATCGATTTGCTAAATTATTTAGAAGTAGAACCCATTTTGTCATTGAAAATGAGATTAGGCGAAGGAAGCGGTTGTGCAGTTGCCTTCCCAATTATTGAATCGTCAGTAACTTTTTTAAATGAAATGGCAACTTTCGAAAGTGCTGGAGTGAGTAATAAATAAAAGAGCC
>CAZULO010000134.1:0-8143 GCA_964621245.1 uncultured Flavobacterium sp. | reverse complement strand
ACTCACGAAGTAGGTCACTGGATGAACTTACGTCACATTTGGGGAGACGCAACTTGTGGATCTGATTTAGTTTCTGATACACCAACTCATAATGCAGCAAACTCTGGTGTTCCTGCAGTGGGTCACAGAAGTACTTGTACTGGTACTCCATTAGAAATGTACATGAACTACATGGACTATACTGATGATAGAGGAATGTATATGTTCTCTGCTGGTCAAAAATCAAGAATGTTAGCTATCTTCAACGTCGGAGGTTCAAGAGCTTCTTTCAGATAAGAATAAATTTTTATTAAAATATACCCGGATAGTTGAAAAACTATTCGGGTTTTTTTATATTTGAAAAATAAAGAAACAATCCGAACTCAGTCTATAAATAAAAGGAAGTTTTTTTGAAATTAATTAAATTGGTTTAAATAAACCTAAAAATTAACCCCAACATAAATTCAAAAAATAAAAATGGATATACAAATTGTTTCTAGTGAAATTCAACAATTCATCAAACAATCATTACAAGCCAATGTTTCAAAATTAGCTTTATCCAAAAATCCATTTCCTACTGTTGATTGGAAGGAGATTATCAACCAAATTGTATCTACTAACAAAGCTAAAACAAAACTACCTACATGGTTTGAAACTAACGGAATTTATTTTCCTCCGAGTTTATCAATTGAACAAACTTCCTCAGAAATAACAGCGAGATATAAAGCAGACTTAATTTCAGGAAAATCTATTATTGACACCACTGGAGGTTTTGGCGTTGATTGTTATTATTTTTCGAAAAAAATTGACCAAGTTGTTCATTGCGAAAAAAACACCACACTTTCTGAAATCGTAGCCTATAATTATAAGCAGTTACAAGTGACAAATATTACATGTTATGCAAAAAACAGCACTGAAGTTTTGCAAGATTCTGATACTATTTTTGATTGGATTTATATTGATCCGAGTCGGAGAAGTGATAGTAAAGGAAAAGTATTTTTATTAAAAGACTGTTTACCTAATGTTCCTGCAAATTTAGATTTCTACTTTACAAAAAGCACAAATATCTTACTTAAAACAGCTCCAATACTAGATATTTCAGCAGGAATTAATGAATTGCAACACATTAAAGAAATTCATATAGTAGCCGTAGAAAATGAAGTAAAAGAGTTGCTTTGGATTTTAGAAAAAGGATATTCAAAACCAATTGAAATTTTTTCAGTTAATCTTCAAAAAGAAAAAACAGATAACCATCAATTTACATTAGGAACTACGAAACCTGTCCTTTTTTCTGAACCGCAACTATTTTTGTATGAACCCAACGCTGCGCTTTTAAAATCTGGTACAGTAGATCAACTATGTGAACGTTTATCCATTGAAAAACTTCATCCACATTCGCATCTTTTTACAAATAGAAAATTAATCGATTTTCCGGGAAGACGTTTTGTTATTGAAACCTGTATTCCTTATAAAAAAGAAGCCCTAAAACAACATATTGAAGGAAAAAAAATGAATATCACTACACGAAATTTTCCTTTAACAGTAGAAGAAATCCGAAAAAAACACAAAAACCCAGAAGGTGGAAATGTATATACTTTTTTTACAACAAACCAAAAAGACGAAAAAATTGTAGTAATTTGCCATAAAATTTAATTGATACCCATGAAAACAATATTTACCACATTAACTTTACTTATTATCCTAAATGTTTCTTTTTCACAAGAAAAACTTTGTGATTTTGAAACAAATATAGTTACTGATACAACAAGCACAAGAGTTTTAACTGATGAAATTATTGACGAGAGTATATTCGGAAACACCACTTCTTTTTTAACATTTAAAATGTTTGAAGTAGATGGAATTTTAGGTGTAAATTTTCAATATTTACAAAAGAGCAAAGACATATTAGCACCAATTTGTATAGATAAAAACACAAAAATTCTTTTAGATCTATCCAATGGGAAACAAGTAAAATTAGTTAACTCTTCTAGCATAGAATCGTGTAATGAATTACAATATGACTCTGTAAACAAAAATAATTTAAGAGTTTTAAGCGGATTTTTCTATTTTAGTCCAGATAATTTTACTGATTTAAAAACCGAAAAAGTGTATTTAATTAAAATTACAGCAGCGACTGGAGATGTAAATTTTGTAATTAAACCGCAAATAAATTCTGAGATTTACAAAACTAAATCGACACCTGATACCTATTTCATTGAAAATTTAAAATGTTTGGGAATTTAGAAAACATATTTGAATTAAATTCTATCAAAATACATTGCTTTTACAATACCGTCTGACAAACCTATTTTTGGTACATATATGTGATTCGCGCTACTCCATTTCATGGCACTTAAATAAATAGTTAATGCAGGAATGATTACGTCGGCTCGGTCTGTATTTAAACCTAATTCACCAATACGTTGCTCATAAGTTAATGAATTAAAATAATCAAATTGTGATTTTAGATACTTATAAGTAAGTGGTTTATCTTGCATTTTACCAGATAATTTGAAGGTTTTATTAATATTTCCTCCAGAACCTATCATTATTATATTTTCTAAACCTTCAGTATTGATTTTAATCCATTTTTCAATTTCTTGCCACACCACTTCATTCACCATATTATTTAGCAATCGAACCGTACCATTTTTGAATGATTTGGAAACGATCATTTTACCATTTGAAAACAGTGAGAATTCGGTACTTCCACCACCTACATCTACGTACAAATAATTTTCATTGGTTTTAATAAATTGATGTAAATCCGATGAAGCAATAATTGCAGCCTCTTTCTTACCATCAATAATATCAATTTTAATATCGGCTTTCTTTTTGATTATTTCTGTAACTTCTTTACCATTATAAGCTTCACGCATTGCTGAAGTCGCACAAGCCATATATCTTTCCACTTTATATACTTTCATTAAAAGTTTAAAGGCTTTCATGGCATCAATCATTCGGTCTATATTTTCTTCAGAAATTTCACCAACTGTAAAGGCATCTTGACCTAAACGAATAGGAACACGAATTAATGCACTTTTATTAAATTGAACCGCTCCATCTTTTTGTTCGATAATATTTGTAATCAGTAAACGCATGGCATTAGATCCGATATCAATGGCCGCGTATTTTTTTATTTGAATCATTACGTACTGTATTTGAGTTTTTTAGATAAAAAACCCGATTTTGTGGGATTTAGAAAATATGATAATGGCGAAAAAATTTAATTAAGAAATATCTGTTGTAATAACATCTAATTTATTTTGATAATATTTATACATTTCCTGTTGTGCTCTGAAAGGCTTTTCATCTCCTTTTTTGCGGTATTGATTTTCAAATTTTTCTGAATGTAATCTGGCTTTAACGTTTGCTTTCCAACCGATTTCGAAGGTATTAATCAAATCTTGTTTGATTTCAGGGTCATAAATTGGACAAGTCACTTCTACTCTAGCATCTATATTTCGGGTCATAAAATCAGCAGATGAGATATACACTTCTGGATCGTCATCGTTACAGAAAATAAAAAATCTAGAATGTTCTAAGTAATTATCCACAATACTAATTGCTTCAATATTTTCGCTTAAATTTTTGACTCCGGGAACCAAACAACAAATTCCTCTAACTATTAATTTAATTTTTACTCCGGCTAGACTCGCATCATATAATTTATCAATCATTTTATAATCTGATAAACTATTCATTTTCAAACTTATATACGCGGGTTTTCCTTCTAATGCATTTTTAATTTCTCTTTCAATTAATTTCACAAAACGAGAACGCGTGTAATGTGGCGAAACGATTAAATGTTTGTAACGGTGAACGCGATAATTCACTTCAAAAAATTCAAAAACTTTAGAAATATCTTTTAGAATTTTAGAATTACTGGTGAATAAGGTAACATCTGTATAAATTTTGGCAGAAGATTCACTAAAATTTCCTGTAGAAATGAAACCATATCTTGTAATTTCTTCCTCTTCAACCCGTTCAACTACACAAATTTTACTGTGTACTTTAAGTCCTTTAACACCAAAAATTAAATTAATACCTTCTTCTTGCATTTGTTCGGCATAAGAAATATTACTCGCTTCATCAAAACGAGCTTGTAATTCTATTTGAACCGTGACTTTTTTACCGTTTTTAGCTGCATTAATTAAAGAACTCACAATTTGTGAATTTTTAGACAAACGGTATAAGGTAATTTTAATGGATTGCACTTTCGGATCGAGAGCAGCTTCTCTTAAAAACCGGATTAAATAAGAAAATGATTGATAAGGCGCATGCAATAAATAATCTTTTTCTTTGATACTTTCTAGCATACTTCCATCTAAACTTAAACCTTGAATTGGTAATGGAACGTTATTTTTATACAACAAATCATAACGTCCTAAATTAGGAAAATCCATGTAATCTCTTCGATTATGGTATCTTCCTCCAGGAATTATGGAATCCGAACTATCTATTTTCATTCTGGTTAAGAAAAATTCTAAGGTATCTTTTCCAATGGCTTGATCGTATACAAAACGAACAGGTTCACCTACTCGACGCTCTTTTACGCTATATGAAATTTTTTCGATGAAACTTTTACTTAAATCCGAATCAAATTCTAATTGTGCATCTCGTGTAATTTTAATCATATGCGCATCAATACTTTCATAATCGAAAATATTAAAAATATGATCTAAACTGTAACGAATCACGTCGTCTAAAAGTATGATGTGCTGTTTTTCTGAATAAGAGGGTAAAACCACAAAACGGTTAATCGTTTTAGGTATTTCTACAATCGCATACCTAACTTCCTTGTCGTTCAACAGTTGAGAAAGAATACCTGATTTGTTTTTTTTCATCACTAATTTTACTGCTAAATAGCCCGAAGTATCCTTAATTAGTGGAAATTCTACTAAATCATTTAACATGATGGTAACTAATTCGGGGCTGACTTTTTGCAGAAAAAAATCTTTTATAAAAGCTTCTTGTTCTTTATTGATTTCTTTTTCGTTAATGATGTAAATCCCTTCTTTTTCTAATTTTTTTTCGATATCATTTAAAATTCTTAAACTTTCCGATTGGTGTTCGATGACAATTTCGGTAATATCTTTTAATAATTGTTCGGCGGAAATTCCTCCTAAAATAGGTTTTGTATCAATATGTTCTAAACTCATTCTTCGAATAGCAGCATATCTCACACGAAAAAACTCATCTAAATTATTAGAAAAAATTCCTAAAAATCGTAACCGGTCTAATAAAGGAACATTTTCATCTGCTGCTTCTTGTAAAACTCTGGCATTAAAAGTTAACCAGCTTTTTTCTCTATCAATGTATGGATTCATTTTTAATTGTACTTCTAATTGTTTTCGGAAAAAGCATCATTTTTGTTTTTCCTTTTTTGATGTTTGACCAATCATCTACATTAAATTCTAACTGAACAGTTCCAGATGTTGGTACATTGTCAATGATTTGATTACCAAATTTATTAACAAAATTTGTAATAGCATCATTATGTCCAAAAAGGATAATGTTTTCATAACGATTGTCACAAGCTTTAATTTGTTTGTATAAATCTTTGTAATCAAAAGTATACAAATCTTTTCTAAAGATAATATTTTCGATAGGAATTAGCAAATTTTGAGCAAAAATATAACACGTTTCTTCAGTTCTTTTGGCAATACTGCTCCAAACCACAAATTTTTTTGGTAACAAATTGTTTAAACTTGAGGAGATTAAGAATGCATCACGGATTCCTCTTTTTGACAAAGGTCGATCAATATCACTTAATGGTAAATCCCAACTTGATTTTGCATGTCGAATTAATATTAAATTTTTCATTAATTATTTATTTAGTAAAAAACTAAGTTAGTAAAAAATAACCAACATCTTACAAATCAATAGGTTGTATTTAACAGATTTTAACATACCATTTAACGAGTATATGACAAATTGTTATTTTATTTCTTTTTTTTTAATTTACATTTGAAAAGGAAGAACAAATAATTTGACTAAAAAAATCAACTTATAAATTTAGTTTTAACATAAACTAAAACTTTAAATAAATTTTGTAATTATTTGTTATATAATATTTTACAATACAAGGATTAATTACGTCGTTATATCGATTTTATGAATTTTAAGGTCAAAATTTAAATTTTATTCTTTTATTTTGATTCCTAATTCTACAAAGATCAAATTTATTTCCCAAAAATAAATTAAAACTTAACCCTTCTATTAAAATCTTAAAATACTAAGTCTATTTTAAGTATTCTGAAAAAACAAGACTAAAAAAACTTTCATAAAAATATTTATAGCATTGTTTTTTATCTAAAATTAAAATTTAATAAAATTCACAAATATGAAATCACCGCTAAATTTGATTTTAAAAGCAATTCAGGCATCTACTTTTTCTTTCAATCTATTATGTATTTTTTTAATACATTCTTTTTCTTTCGCACAAGGCAATTGTCAGGCTACTTTAGAAGTTTCTAAAAATAGAAATTCTAGAAGTTCAACTATTAATGGAACTTATTTCAAACTTACACTGACCAACGTAAGTGTTATTGCTGATACTTATGATTTAACCTACATAAACAATTCAAACACTTGTAGTTCTGGCACTGAAAATCAGATCGGAAATGTGAATTTAAACATACAATTTGAAAATTTAAATTTCAATTCACTTTCAAAAATAGCACTTCAACCCAATGAATCGATAGAATTTTACGCTCATATCATAATTCCGTTAGGAACTCCAATTAACAAATGGTGTTGTTCAGAAATTATAGCTACATCCAATAATTGTTCTTCTTACCAGATAATTACAGATATACATACTTTAGTTATTACTACTAACAACGAATAACTAATTTTTTTGAAAAAACTTGAACTAAATTTTTATGAAAAAAAACATACTTTTTAATAGAAAAATGCAACGATTTCAAAAAGATTTTCTTGCCGTATTATTATTATTTTTAGGAACTATAGCTTTTGGTCAGACTGTTACCCCAACAAAAATAGTCACACAAAATGCAACTTCATGTGGATTAATAGATGTGGAACTAAATGTAATAGGAGCCAATCCTATGTCTAAACCTTTAGAAGTAGTGCTTGTACTCGATATTTCTGGAAGTATGACAAGTGGAAGTCCAGATACATCTATGGATTTCGCTAAAGATGCTGCTATAGACTTTATCAATAAAATCTTTTTGCCCACAAACAATCCAACAGGTTTAAACAAAGTAGCACTTGTATCTTATTCTACAACTGCAACTATCAATCAACCATTAACTTTAGCAAGTGGTAAAACAGGATTAATAAATGTTGTAAATGGATTAATTCCTAATGGGTTTACTAACATACAGGACGGAATTGTGAAAGCAAATAACGAATTAACTGCACATGGAACCTTTAACTGTAACTCTTCAAGAAGTATTATTTTGTTGACTGATGGTGTGGCGAATCGAACAGGAACAAATGGAGCAACTTGTTCTGGAGGAACTTCAGGCTCTTGTATACAAAGTGCAATTTCTGCTGCTAATAATGCAAAAACAAATATTATTTCTGGAATTACTTATACAAATCAAATTTTTTCAGTGGGTTTATTTGGAGGAATATCAGGTTCAGCTCAAACAGAAGCTCAATATTGCTTAAACAACATACAATCTGGAGGTGCTTTTTTTACAGAAAATGCGGCAAATCTGATGGGCATTTATACTCAAATTTTAAATCAAATTTCATGGGTTGCCACTCAAATCCCGGGCACCTCATTTCATACAGAAACGGTAAATGCTGATTTCAATATTGTTCCAGGCTCAATTACAGTTACAAAAGGATCTTTTACTCTTACGGGACAAATAATTAAATGGAACATTGACTTTCTTAATTCTGAAACAATAACCTTAAAATATAAACTTATACCTAAGCCTACTATTTGCGGCAATAGTACAGTAAGTTCAACTCGATTAGATTACTTAAATTCAAATTGTATAGTAGCTACCCAAAATGTAGTTACTCCAAGTTATTGTGTTCCTTGTCCACCTACATTAAGTTCTTTACCAGATATCACAACTATTACTTGTTCGGTTACACCAAATTTTGTGACTCCTAGTGTAGTAAACAGTTGCGGATTAGCTTCATTAAATTATGTAGATATTATAATTCCTGGAATTTGTAC
>CAZULO010000133.1:0-8147 GCA_964621245.1 uncultured Flavobacterium sp. | reverse complement strand
TAATGTTATTTTCCAAAAGTGTATCGTAATGTAAATTGAGCTTGCCATACATCAAATACCGATGAGTTTTTAGAGAAAGTATCTTTAGTTAAGTATCTTTTTCCGTTGTCATCTGTTTGTATTGCCATCTGTAAACCAGGTGTATAATTGTTAGCTGCACTTGGTGCTTCTCTTACAGATAAAATTTGAGAGTTGGTTACACGTTTAGAAACACCCCAGTCGTTATTTAAAAGATTGGTGAAGTTTAAGATATCAGCTCTGAATTGGAATGATTGTTTTTTTCCTTTAACTTTTAAGAAGAAATCTTGAGTTACAGAAAGATCCAAACGGTGTAACATTGGAAGTTCTTTTGCATTTCTGTCAACATACTGACCTCTTTTTCCTTTTAAATAAGAATCTTGCTCAATATATTTATCAAAAGCTTCTGCTTGTTGTGCCGCTGTATATAAAACTTGGTTTACACCACCAACGTTTTGAGTAATATCTACGAATCTAAGTTCTGACACATTAGCTGGAACATATAATAAATCGTTACCATTTACACGGTCTCCATTAATATCACTTCCGTAAGTGTACGTATATGGATTTGCTTTTTCTCCAATATATCCAATATTGAATGAAGTAGAGCCACCATATTTACTTCCGTAGTTAATTTTATAACCTAATAAACCAACAATTCTGTGTGGTGTATTATTACTAGAGTTAGATAAATCTAAATTATTATTTCCTAATACAGATCTTGCACCTGTCCATGAACCTGAAGCAATTGACCCAGCCGACAATAAATCTTGTGCGTTAGAATAAGTATAGGCTATCGATCCCCAGAATCCTTTTTGGTATGGGTATTCTAATTTAAATGTAGTAGAGTAGAAGTATCCTTTGTTAGAGTTTGACAATACAATCGCATTGGATACATTATTGTTCACTCTTGAACCTGCATCTGTACCAGAATAGAAAGGTCTTGTATCTCCTCCATTATTGATGTTACCTACAGCATTAGCTAAATTGGCATTATAATAAAATACTTCATTGATGTTTTTACTGTAAATAGCTTCTAAAGTTCCGACAAATCCAAAAGGAAGTTTTTGATCTATTCCTAAGTTAGTTTTCCAAGATTGTGGAAATTTAAAGTTTTTATCTGTAAATGCTAAATCAAAAGTTGATGGCAATTGTGGTGTAGTTGGTGTAAAATATTGACCTGGATTTGCAGTAAATCCGTATCCACCATTTACTAACTCAGCACCTGTTACATCTATAAATCCTGTTAACACTCCATTGTTTCCAATAGCGTTAGATAAGAATACTAAAGGTGGTCTTCCTGTGAAAACTCCCGAACCTCCTCGGATTATAGTTCTAGTATCTTTATTCACATCTAAATTAAAACCAAATCTTGGCTCAAATAAATATTGTGTTTTTGGCATGTCACCCGTATTGAATTTTTCTCCATTAGCGAATGTCATAGCTGTAACTGCTGGGTTTTCTAAAGCTGTATCTTCAAAACTAACAGCAGTAGCTCTTACCCCGTAAGTTAATTTTAAATTTTCTAATGCTTTGTATTCATCTTGTACATAAACGTCTAATTTGTTAGATTTCAAGATTTGTAATGGTTCAGCACCTCCTGGCAATGCAGAATAACGGTATTGAAAACGTGAAGGTAAGTTTGCTGCTGTAGTAGCTGGTGCACCACCATTAGCAACAGTTTCAGCAACAGCTCCTTCAAATGCTGCTAAAGTATCAAAAATATATACTCCGTTTGAAGCTGGATAAAAGTTGTTGTTAGAAATAAACCTTTCAAAGTTAGCTCCAAATAATAAGGTATGCTTTCCAAAATTACCAGTAATGTTATTGGTAAAGTGTAAGGTAGAATAATCTAATAAGTTACCTGGCGTAAAAGGATCTAAACCGGCAGAAATATAGTTATTTGCTCCTTTTTTGATATCAATAGTAGGGAAAATTCCACCACCTTGTAAGCCTCTATTTTCTAACTGTTTGTCGTAACCTGCAATAAAGTTGTTCGACCATTTTTCTGAAATTTTCCAATCCCATTCCAATACAGCAGATCTAGTATTATCTTCAATTACATATCCACTGTTTTTGTATGACATAGAGAATACGTTAGTTCTTCTGTTACCAAAACCAGCTGAGTTAGAATTAGAAATTAATTCATCAGAACCCGAATCGTGGTGTACATAACGTGCAGTAATTTTATGATCGTTATTAATGTTCCAGTCAATTCTAGCTAAGAATTTTTTAGATTCTCTAACTGCATCAAAGTTTTCAAAAGCCCCAGTATCATATCCGAAATTATTTTTTAATAAATTAGAAACATTTACTAAATCAGTATAGGCAGTTTCTGAAACTTGCGCTCCTGGATTTGGAGAACCTGATGATGTCCAAGTTGTAGCTGGACTAGTATTATCGATTGTTTCAAAGTTTCCGAAGAAGAACAATTTATCTTTGATTATTGGTGCTCCAATACGTGCTCCCCAAATTTTTTCTTGAAACTTAGAAGGTGTAATTTTTACATTTCCTGCTCGGTCACCTAAAAATTCTTTTTTATTATTTCTAAATGAGTGGTAAACCGAACTTTCTATTTCGTTTGTTCCACTTCTAGTAACTGCATTGATTCCTGAGCCTGTAAAACCTGATTGTCTTACATCAAACGGTGCAATGTTTACTTGTAATTGTTCAATCGCATCTAAAGAAATAGCTGTAGAACCTGTTCTACCTCCTGCTTGTGTGTCTGAACCTAATCCAAAACCATTGTTAAAAACAGATCCATCAATCGTAAAGTTATTTAATCTAGAATCTTGTCCACCAAATGTACCACCACTACCAGCATTTGCATTGTATTTTGTGATACTAGTAATACTTCTTGATCCAATAATTGGCACAGAATTAATTTCTCTAGTAGAAAATTGTTGACCTGCTCCCGTTTTACCTTTATTAAAGGCATCTTTTGACGTTACAGTTACAATTTTAACTTCTTCAATCGCATTAATTGTACTTTCTAATACGACATTTACTACTATAGAATTTCCCAGAGGAGCAGAAACTTCCTCAATTACAGCAGGATTGTATCCTGTGTAATTCACTTTAATGGTGTAAGGACCTCCTGGTCTTACTGAGTTTGCTGAATAATTCCCTTTTTCGTCCGTTGTCGAAAAATACTTTGTTCCTGTTGGAACGTGCTTAATTTCTACTACTGCAGCTGGCAGGACTTCTCCTGTTGATGATTTAACTGTCCCGGTAATTGCTGATTTCGTTACCTGAGAAAAACCAAAAGCTGTAATAAATAGAAAAAACCAATAGATGTGCTTTTTCATTTTTATAGTTTATAAATTTAGCACAAAATTATGAAAAAGAAAACGGCCAACGTTAAGATAATATTAACTTTTAAGTTTGTATGCTGTTTTATGATTTGTTTAAAAAATAATGTAACAGTTTTGAAGTGGAACTATCATGATTTTTCAATTCCTTTTTTTCAATTTCACTCAGAATAGAGTTCGCTAATTGTTTGCCTAACTCTACTCCCCATTGATCATAACTATATATGTTCCAGATAATTCCTTGAACAAATATCTTGTGTTCATATAGGGCTACTAAAGCACCTAAACTTTCTGGAGTTAACTGGTCAATTAAGATGGTATTTGTAGGTTTGTTCCCTTCGAAAACTTTAAACGGAATTAAATGTGCCACTTCTTCAACGGTTTTTCCTTGTGATAGAAACTCAGAAGTTACTTTTTCTTTTGTTTTTCCCATCAAAAGTGCTTCTGTTTGTGCAAAAAAGTTCGACATTAATTTATTATGATGGTCTTTTTCTCCATAAAGCGGCTTGACGAATCCAATAAAATCAGTAGGAATTAATTTCGTCCCTTGATGAATTAATTGAAAAAATGCATGTTGTGAATTCGTACCAGGTTCGCCCCAAACAATTGTACCTGTTTGATAGTTTACGGGAAAACCATTTCTACCAATAGATTTTCCATTACTTTCCATAATTCCTTGTTGTAGGTAAGGTGCTAATTTTTGTAAATATTGGGTATATGGAATTAATGCTTCTGTTTCTGCTCCAAAAAAGTTATTATGCCAAATGCTTAGTAAAGCTAATATAATAGGTATGTTTTTTTCAAAAGGTGTGTTTTTAAAATGTTGGTCCATTTTATGCGCTCCTTCTAAAAGCTTATCGAAATTTTCATAACCAACAGCCAAACTAATGGTTAAACCAACCGCACTCCATAATGAAAAACGACCTCCAACCCAATCCCACATAGGGAAAATGTTTTCAGATGCAATTCCGAAATTTGTTACATTTTGTAAATTGGTAGAAACGGCCACAAAATGTTTAGCAATATCTTTTTCTGTAGTTCCAAATTGTTCAGATAAAAACCATTTTTTTACGGTTTCCGAATTGGTTAACGTTTCTTGCGTAGTAAATGTTTTAGAAACAATCACAAACAGTGTAGTTTCTGGATTTATTTTGTTTAGAATTTCTTGTACATGATCGCCATCTATATTAGAAATAAAATGTGTTGTTAAATTGTTTTTGTAAAATTGAAGCGCTTCTACAATCATGGCCGGACCTAAATCTGAACCTCCGATTCCAATATTTACTACATCTGTAAATGGTTTGCCAGAATATCCTTTGGCTTCTCCTGATATTATAGAATTCGTAAAGTTTTTAATTTTATTTTTGGTTTCGACTATTTCTGGAATAACATTCTTTCCTTCAAATAAAACGGTGTCGTTTTCATTGGCTCGTAACGCAGTATGAAGAACAGCTCTGTCTTCAGTTTCGTTTATTTTTTCTCCAGCAAAGTAATTTGAAATGGCTTCGGGTAAACCAACTTCGTTAGCTAATTCGATTAACAAACTTATCGTTTCTTGCGTCCAATTGTTTTTTGAAAAATCTACATAAAAATCATTCCATGCAATACTGAAATTTTCGGCTCTGTTTGGGTCGTTTTTAAATAAATCTTGAATAGATTGTAATTCTATTTCAGAAAAATGACTTCTTAATTTTTGCCAAGCATTGGTTTCGGTTGGATTGCTGTTTTGTAGTTTCATTTTCTTATTCTTTAAATGTTTTTTCCGTTTTATCTTCTAATTCCTTTTTTAGAGGGGCAATATGTGCTAAATAGGCTTCTTTTTGTTTTTTAGTCATCGGTTCAGAAGTAGGTAATTTCAATCGTAAAGGATCTACCTGAACACCATTTTTCCAAAAGCGATAACATACGTGTGGTCCTGTTGCTAAACCAGTACTTCCTACCTTTCCAATCACTTGTCCTTGTGTAACAGCTTGTCCTCGACGCACTAAAATTTTAGACATGTGGAGGTATTGAGTAGCGTATTTCCCGTTGTGTTTTACTTTTACAAAATTTCCATTTCCTGAGGTATAACCAGTTGCTTCCACTACACCTGAGGCAGTAGTTTTAATTGGTGTGCCATGCGGTGCTGCATAATCTGTTCCGTTGTGGGCTTTCCAAGTAAATTGTACAGGATGAAATCTACGTGCAGTAAATTTGGAGGTTAATTTAAAGAAAGATAAAGGCGCTTTTAAAAACATACTTTTGGCACCTGAAGCTTTTTCATCAAAATATTCCACTTTTTTCTGATTGGGATTGATTTTATATGGGAAAGCATAGATTTTTTTCCCTTTGTATTCAAAATATGAAGCTTCTACTTCATCTACTCCTAAATATTCGCCATTTTCAAAATATTTTTCTTTAATGGTAACTGCAAATTTGTCTCCTTTTTTTAGTTTGAAAAAGTCGATAGAATATTTGTAAATTTGAGCTAATTCATTAGCTAATGCAGGGCTTACCTTTTCTCTGGAAAGCGTTTCAGCTAAAGAGCCATCCAATTCCGCGGCAACAGTTCTTCGTTTTATTACTGTAGGACGTTTTTTTATTTCTACTTTGATAGCATCTCTTAAATCGACAACTAAATAACTTGTTTTGTCCTGAACATACACGAATGCTTTGATATTCTTCTTGTTTTTTTTATCTGAAAAAGTGATAATAGGTTTGCCTGCTCTGATGTTTTTTATATCAAATGAATCTTTAATTTTTTCAGTTATATCAAATGTTTTTAAACTATCGGGTAAGGTATAGGTTTCTAAAATCGTACTGAAAGTATCTCCAGATTGTAAGGTGTCTTCTACCACAGAAAAATCATTAAAAGTGAAGCCATATTTTTTAATTATAGGTTCTTTTTTAATTTTTATACTGCTTTCTTTTTTCCCTTTTTCGTTATTTTGACAAGAAAAGGTAAGTAGTAGTAATAGTGCGTATAGTAGCTGTTTCAAATTGTTTTTTTTTGATTTATTCTCCCCAGTTTTTTAATTCTTCTTCCGACCATAATTCTGGAAAGAAAATGCGTTTTTGGTATTTGGGCAACATGTATTTTTTCCAATCACTTCCTCCAGTAGCTTCCTGACTTCCAGGAACACTTTCAATATATTTTTTCGCTGCATTAAAGTGCCCCATCACCCAAGTAATATTTACTGTTTTGTCGTAATGACGCATAGCGGCAATTAAATCTGAATTGTTTCGGTCGTTTTCAGGTAACTGTTGAAATTTTTGCCATAAATTTATGGTGTTATATTCTTCCATAAAACCGATAAACTCTTTTTTGTATTTGTGTTCGAATTCACTTAACAAATACGATTTTTCTCCTGTTTGGTAATCTTTACCAGCCGCTTGCCAATACAAATGTTCAAAGGCGTGTGAATAAGGCGTGTTTCTATCGATATTTGCTCTAAACCTAAAATCTATTAAATTTATTAAATCGGTAGATGCAAATTCAATCAATCTATATTGAGCACTCTGAAATCCGCTGGCTGGAGTTAAAGTGTTTCTAAATTTTAAATATTGTTCCGGTTCCATGCCTTCTTTCATAATATCAAAAGAAGTGGTTAACATATCAAAATACCTAGTTATTCTTTGCAGTCTTTCTGTAAAAAAAGCGGTATTTAAGTTGGGATGATGACACACTTGTTGCATTTCCCAAAGAATCATTTTGAATAATAACTCGTTCACTTGATGGTACATGATAAATACCATTTCATCTGGTAAAGTAGAACGCTGAATTTGTAAATTCAATAGTGCATCAGTTTGGATATAATCCCAATAGGTGATTGGTTTCGCCCAAAGTAAACCTTCTAAATGCGTTTCTGTTTTTTGATTTATTTTACCAAACTTTTCGTTTAATTCTTCAATTTTATCTTCAAAATTATTTTGCAAAACACTTATTTTTTAAAAATTGTAGGATGTTTCAATCCTTTATATTCTTCAATATCCGCTTTAATGGAACCCACGGCTAAACTGGCTTTTATTCGGATTGGAATTTTGTTGTTGTCATCAGAAATCCAAACTGTTAAACTTTCTTCTTCTTTAAAAACACGACCCGCTTGAACTAGTGGTTTAAAAATCATACAGTTTACTTTTCCAAATTTAGAGTTTATATTTTCTCTTCCAACAAATTTAAGTTTAAATTTAGTGGTTTCATCATCAAAAAACATATCAATAGTAATGGCTTCACCAATAGCAAGCTTATTAATTTTAGGATGATTTCTTAAATAGTAAAAGGAAGAAACAATATCTTGCACGTTTTCAGGTACATTAAATGTTTTTTCTGTTTTGTTTTTATAATCTTTTACTAAAACAGTATTGTTGTTTTGGTTAAAATACCCTTGTTGGTTTTTGGTGTAACCGCCTTCGTTTATATTTCTTATGAAAACATAGGGTTTGTTGGTTTCTTTATTGAAGTAACTTTCGTAATTGTCTACCACTTTAAACATCATTTTGGTCATACCACTAGTGTAGCCTTTTCCAACAACATGATGCATTTTTTTACCATTTAAATCGGCATCTTTTACTTCCAGAGTAGCATAGCCGGCATTGATAAGTCCGTAGTGAATTCTTAGTTTAACATATTCTCCGACTTTGTATGAGTCAACTTGATCGGTATCAAAAGCGTTGGATAGCACAAACACTGTGAAAAGTAAAATTATTTTTTTCATGATATACGTTTTCTTTGGAGAATACAATTATTGTTCCAAAGTTACAAAAAACAAAAAACCCAGTCAAATGATATGACTGAGTTTTTATGTTTTAACCAACCAAAAAACTATAAATTATGAAAAC
>CAZULO010000132.1:0-8222 GCA_964621245.1 uncultured Flavobacterium sp. | reverse complement strand
ACCTCAATTTTAATATCCGTTTCTGGAGTAAATCCAGCTAATTGAATCATTTTATGAGCTAAATCTATAATTTTTACAGGTTCACCCATATCAAAAATAAAAATTTCACTTCCTTCCCCCATGGCACCGGCTTCTAAAACCAATTGACAGGCTTCTGGAATGGTCATAAAATACCTAATGATATCTGGATGCGTAATCGTTACGGGGCCTCCTTCATTAATTTGTTTTGTAAATAATGGAACTACAGAACCATTCGAACCTAAAACATTCCCGAAACGAGTAGTAATAAATTTAGTAGATGCTTCCCCCATTCGATCTAAATAAATAGCCAACGATTGTACATATTTTTCCGCAATTCGTTTCGTTGCGCCCATTATATTACTAGGATTCACTGCTTTATCTGTAGAAATTAACACAAAACGTTCTACCTGATATTTAACAGATAAATCGGCTAAATTCTTTGTTCCTACTATATTCGTAAAAACCGCTTGTTTTGGATTTTTTTCCATTAAAGGAACATGCTTATAGGCTGCCGCATGAAAAACAAATTCGGGGTGATAGGATTCGAAAAGTACTTCTAACTGCTCTTTATTTCTAACATCTGCAATTACAGGAATAAAGGGTACCTCAACCTGTTCCAATTCTAACATTAAATGGTGTAAAGGCGTTTCTGCTTGGTCCAAAACAATAATTTTGGCTGGAGAAAAATGTATAATCTGACGAACAATTTCACTACCTATAGAGCCAGCTGCACCAGTTATTAATACAATTTTACCAGAAACTTTATTGGAAATAGTAGTCGAATCTAAAACAATTTGATCCCTATGTAATAAATCCTGTATGTCAAATGTTTTAATTTGTTTAGAGATGTTTTTTTGCGAATCCCAGTCGGCAAGTACTGGAATCGTTAGCAATTTAATTTGTTGTTCTAAACATTCATCCACCAAAACAAGTTGTTCTTTTTTGCTCAATACAGAAGGAGAAATTAAAATTACTTCGGCTTGTAACTCCTTTAAAATTTTAGCTATATTTTGATGGTGATAATAAATCGGTAAGCCTAAAATTTGCTTGGTCTCATTTTTTTTAGATGGTTCTGCAAAACCCACTAGTTTGTAGCGTTTTGGATGTTCGGCTTGGATGGCATTGGCTAAAGAAATAGCATTGGAATCGGTTCCATAAATCACAATGTTTTCTAATTGACTTTGTGATCCTGTATCTAAATAAACCTGATAAACTACTTTAACCAAAATTCTAAAAAACAGTAAAAAAAGAAAAGAAAATAAAAATGTTAAGAACAAAGCGGGCATTAAAAAAATTTTAGCGCCTGCTTTATAAAAATGAATATAATTTAAAATGGCTAAGGCCAAAAAAGAACTAAAAGTGGCTTTAAACAAATTATATCCATCATTTAAAGTAGAATGTCTTATAATACCAGCATAAGTTTTATATACAAAAAAGAAAAAAGCTTGTGTAAAAAAAAGGATAAGAGTTCTTCTTGTTAAATCTAAAGTATTATAATATTTAAAAGTTAATTGTGAGATTAAAAAAAAGGTAACAATATTGGCAAAAAGTACGATACCTAAATCGATAGAAAAAATGATCCATCTGGGTAAGTAACCAAATTGAAGCAAGTTGTTTTTTAAGAATTTAGGATAAAAAACAAAATTTCGAGAAGATTTTTTGTGTATCACTGTTAAAATTTAAATACAAATGTAATAAAAACCCAGTCAAACGACTCGTTATTTAGCAAAGAAAAAATCCAACACTTTTTTTATTCTTTCTTTATCAGTTGTGGTTAAATTGGAACCAGAAGGCAAACACAAACCCCTATCGAACAAATCTTCAGAAACTGTTTTTCCATAATAAGGTGCATGTTGAAATACCGGTTGCAAATGCATGGGTTTCCACAAAGGTCTGGTTTCAATATTCTCAGATTCAAAAGCGAATCGTAGCGCTTCTCTTTGTTCAAAAGATGGTAATAAAATAGCATTTAACCAATGATTCGAATAAAAATTAGAATTCGGTTCGGTTAAAATTTCTACCCCGTCAATTTCAGAAAAAAAGGCTTTATAAAACTGATGATTCGCTCTCCTTAAATTAACATGCGTATCTAAAACCTCCATCTGACCTCGGCCAATTCCTGCACAAATATTACTCATTCTGTAATTATAACCAATTTCAGAATGTTGGTAATGTGGCGCAGCATCTCTGGCTTGAGTGGATAAGAAAACGGCTTGATCTTTTAATTCTTTGGTGTGAGTCACTATAGCACCACCGCCTGAAGTTGTTATAATTTTATTGCCGTTAAAAGATAAGGCGGCAAGAGCTCCAAAAGTCCCACATTTCTGACCTTTATAAGAACTACCTAACGCTTCTGCACTATCTTCTAAAATAGGAATTTCGTATTGATTAGCAATGGCTCTAATGTCATCCATTTTTGCGGGCATACCATACAAATGAACGGGAAGAATCACTTTTGGTTTTTTCCCTTTTGAAATTCGGTCTTTAATAGCTTCTTCTAAGGCGATGGGACACATATTCCAAGTTTCTTTTTCACTATCAATAAAAACAGGTGTTGCTCCCAAATACGCTATAGGATTGGCTGAGGCCGAAAACGTCATGGATTGACAAATGACCTCATCTCCTGGTTGTACACCCAATAATATCAAACCTAAATGAAGAGCGGCAGTTCCGGAACTTAAAGCGCCAACAAAAACAGCTTGATTTAAATAAGTTTCTAAATCTATTTCAAAATGATTGACATTTGGTCCTAATGGGGCAACCCAATTAGTAGCAAAGGCTTCGTTTACATATTTTTGTTCGGTTCCACCCATATGAGGGGAAGATAACCATATTTTTTCTTGTGGCATTACAAATGAAATTTTATGGGTTTGGCTGGAATTCCAACTGCTGTACAATTTTCAGGAAGCGATTTAGAAACCACTGCTCCTGCTCCAATTGTAGTATTTTTTCCAACTGCTACTTGATTTATAATTTTGGCTCCTGTACCTACATAAACGGCCTCTTCCAGCACTACTTCACCTGAAACATTTACGGCTGGCATTAATGAAACAAAATTCTCTAAAATAGTATCATGTCCTATAGTACAAGCCAAATTTATCGTTACAAAATCTTTAATCGCAATGTTACATGTAATAATATTCCCTGCACAAATAACGGATCCTTTGCCAATAGCAACTTCATCATTTCCAATTAAAACAGAAGGATGAATTAAAGTTTCAAAAGTAATATTTGAATTACTAATTAAGCTTACCACATTTTTCTTATGTTCAGGATTCCCCATAGCTAAAGCCACAGAAAGTGATTCTGAAACAGTATTTAAATCTGAAACTTTCCCTAAAACAGGTAGTCCATTGATTAAAATTCCTTTTTCTTTTCCATCATCATAATATCCAATGCACTCAAATTTTAGTGAAATAGCATTCATTTGATCGATAAGCATTTTAACTTCTCTACCAAAACCACCTGCTCCTATTATTGCGATTTTTTTCATATTGGGGAGATTTAATATTGACCTTGAAATGGTTCTATAGTTGCTGCATCTTCTGCAGAAATTCCTTCACGAATTAGCACTTTCTTTACGGTTAAAAATAGAATTTTCACATCAAACCAAAAAGAAATATGGTTAACGTAAAAAACATCTAATTCAAATTTTTTATCCCAAGAAATGGCGTTTCTTCCATTTACTTGTGCCCAACCTGTTATTCCAGGTTTAACGTTATGTCTTTGGTTTTGAAATGCATTATATAAATGAACATAATCCGTTAATAAAGGCCTAGGACCAATCATACTCATATCCCCTTTAATTACGTTTAGCAATTGCGGAATTTCGTCTAAAGAGGTTCTTCTCACAAACTTTCCAACCGCAGTTAAACGTTCCGAATCATGTAATAATTTTCCTGAAGCATCTTTCTTATCGTTCATCGTTTTGAACTTAATAATACGGAATACTTTACAGTTTTTCCCTGGACGATTTTGAAAGAAAAATGGTTTCCCTTGATTCGCAAAAAACAAAAAAACAGTAATCAATAGAAAAACAGGCAATAAGATAATAAATCCTATCAATGCAAGTAGAAAATCTAAAATTGGTTTTACTATTTTTGAATACATATTACTTAACTCTTTTAACTTTTTACTTGGCTCTTTTTACTTGGCTCTTTCTCATTTAACCGCAAAGAACGCATAGTTTTTCGCAAGGCTCGCAAAGGATTTCTTTTACTTCCCACTTTGCTCTTTTCACTTTTCACTTTTTACTTTTTACTTGGCTCTTTATAATCTCATAACTATGTTTAGGTGTCACATTATTGATAAAATACTGATACCCATTTTCTCCCAGCTGTTTACAAAGTTGCGGATTTGAACGCAATAAATCAATTTTTTCTTTAATAAGATTGGGTTGGTTGGAAGGTGCCCAAACTCCAGCTTTCACTTCATCTTGTAAAATTGTACCGTAATCTGTATTTTCATCAATGGCTGCTAAAACGGGAATTTTAGCATTGAAATAACTCAACGATTTGGATGGAATATTCGGAATGGTAAAATTTTCAAGTAAAGCAATCAAACCACAATTGGCTACTGAAATAATATTTTGATAATCTTCACGAGGTAAAGAATTCTTAATGACAACGTTTTTAAGTTTTTTTTCTTTTATTAATTTTTCAATTTTCGCTTTCTCCGTTCCTTGACCTACGATAAAAAACAAGACTTTATCTTCTGGTTGAAACAATTCGGCAACTGCTAATATATTTTCTAACTTTTGAGGCAAACCAATATTTCCACCAAAAATAATCACGAAATTATCATCAAAACTGTATTTGTTTCTTAAAGCAATTACATCATCAGAAAATTGTGAAATTTCTTTTTGCCAATTCGGTAATAAATGTAATTTTTCAGTGGAAACATTTGCATTATGGCGAATTACATAATCGATATTTCCTTGCGACATACAACCAATTTCATCAGCCACTTCATATAATAAATGTTCTTTTTTTCGAAAGAAATTGTACAACATTCCACCTTTCTTCATCATACCCAAATCGACAGCATTTTGTGGAAAAATATCTCTTAAAATCAAATACAATTTCGATTGATAGTTCTTTTTTAACCAACTCGCCACATCAACTAAACTTATTGGTGGTGTGGGCATAATAATCAAATCTAAAGCTTCCGATTTAAAATATTTTCTGATTGCTTTTTTATATTGAAAGGGTAATACAACATTAGCAATTCCTTTTCGGATTGGATTTACGTTTAATAACGGAAGTGTTTTTACACGAATAACCTGAATACCCTCTTCTTGAATTAAACCAACTTCATTATCATTTACAGCTGGTGCCACCACAAAAACGTCATGACCTTGATTGCGAAATTCTTCCATTAAATCGGTATATAAATTACTCGATTTTGGAATTTTAGGATAAGCTAAAGCTAAGAAAAGTATTTTACTTTTTGGTTTCACAAAATGTTTTTTATATCACGCAGATGGAAAGGATTTATGGATTCTTTACTTTATGCGTAATTTTGAATTTGAATTAATTTTACTCTGAATTAAAAAATTTTAACAATTTTACTGCATACTCAAAGCTGAAAACTGCTAACTATTTTTTGCTCCACACCACTCGATTCACATAATCGGTATAACTCAAAACGATACGAACCATTTTTTCAGAAACATTAGGCATCGAATAATCGGCTACTGGGCGAAAATTTCGTTCTGAACCTGTTTTTTGAGTTTGCAACTGAACTAAACCTTGTAAAATTCGATCTGGCGAAAGTCCGACCATCATAACCGAAGCTTCTTCCATGGCTTCTGGTCGTTCGTGCGCTTGACGAATATTTAAGGCTGGAAAATTCAAGATCGAAGATTCTTCTGAAATCGTACCACTATCTGACAATACTGCAAGAGCGTGCATTTGTAAGGCATTGTAATCGTTGAATCCCATGGGTTTTAAAAACTGAATTTCTTCCCGGACTTTAACCTTTTCACTTTCAATTTTATTACGAGTTCGTGGATGCGTGCTAACGATAATTGGAAACTTATATTTCTCGGCAATTTGATTTAAACTTTCAATTAGACCATTAAAATTTTCTGGATTATTGATATTTTCTTCACGATGCGAAGACACTACAAAATACTTTCCTTTTTCTAGATTTAAAGTAGAAAGAATTTCAGATGCTTGAATATTTGGTAAATAATGATTCAAAACTTCAAACATGGGCGAACCTGTTTTGATAATTCTATCTGCAGGCAAACCTTCACGAAGTAAATATTCACGAGCGATATCGCTGTACGTTAAATTCACATCGGAAATATGATCTACAATTTTACGATTCGTTTCTTCGGGCACACGCTGATCAAAACAACGATTTCCAGCTTCCATGTGGAAAATCGGAATTTGACGTTTCTTTGCAGGTATCGCACACAAACAACTATTGGTATCACCTAAAACTAAGAAAGCATCCGGTTGTACTTCTTCTAAAAGTGGATCGATTGTAATTAAAATTTGCCCGACTGTTTCCGTAGCTGTTTTTCCAGCAGCATTTAAAAAATAATCGGGTTTACGAATCCCTAAATCGTCAAAAAAGATTTGATTTAATTCGTAATCGTAATTTTGACCCGTATGAACAAGTATATGTTCAATAGCTTCAGAAGCATCTAAAGCCGCCATTACTCGCGACAATCGAATAATTTCTGGTCGCGTTCCTACTACTGTTAGTACTTTTAGTTTTTTCATAATTAGCCACAAAGCCGCTAAGGCACAAAGTTAAATTTATACTTCTTCAAAATAAGTATCTGCATCATTTGGATTGAAAAATTCATTGATCCAAAAGTTCGTATATAACATATCATCACCGATATTTTTGATATTATGTGTGTACCAAATGGGCATATCCACATAAGCCGGTTCGTCTCCATTTAATTCAAAGTTTAAAACCTTATCCGTTCCAATTTTTCTCAATTGAATTAGTGCTTTTCCTTTAATTACGGCGAAACGTTCAATTTTTCTGGTATGAAAATGATTGCCTCTTGTTATTCCTGGAACAGTGGTGGAAAACGACACTTGTCCGCCCACTTCCAACCGAATAATTTCTACAAAACTTCCCCTGCTATCGGTGTGTTGCGTTAATTTCACTGGAAAATGAGTGGCAATATCCATATAACATCTAAAAGTATTAAATAAATTTAATTCGAAAGTTGATGTTAAGGTGGGAATACTTCCTTTGTCTTGATATTCAGATTTATACTGTTGTAATAAAGCTAAAATTTCAGAAACTTTCTTTTCAGAAGTATGAGAAATTTCTAGTTTTGACTGATGCTTTTGGGTTCTGATTTGTTGGATGATTTCTTTTACTAATTCGCCTACATAAATCAATTTTAAATCGCCATCTATAGCAATCTTCGGAGTTTCATGGTGAGAAACTTGATGACAAAATGTGGCTACAACCGAATTATAGAAAGGTTTCCCGAAAGGTCCGAAAACATTGGGAATCACTAAACCAGTAAAAATGGCATTTTTTTCTTTTGCCCAATTGGCAAGTAGTTCTCTGCCTTCTTTTTTTGATTTTCCGTATAAATTATCACGTTCTTCCTGACTAGAAGAGGAAACTAAAACATGTGGTTTCGAATTTGTTCTTTCTAAAGCTTTGATTAATTTTTGAACCAAATTCACATTCGTTTCATAAATTACATCTTGACTTTCATGACGATTCATAGCCGCTAAATGGACAATTACATCACATTGTGAAACAAATTGATCCAAATCACTTTCCGATTCGAAAAAATTACGTTGAAATTCGACACGTTGAAATTCATCTGGAAATAATCCTAATGTGTTATATAAATGTTTGCCTACGAAACCGTCTTGGCCTGTGATTCCTATTTTCATAATTATTTGCCACGAAGGCGCTAAGTCGCTAAGTTTTTTTTTTATTTCACGCAGATTGAAAAGATTATGAGGATTTTATCCGCCCTTTTTTATTCTAAAGATCAAAATATTTATTAATTTCTTCTCCGTAAATATCTTTTCTGATCAAAGGTAATTTAAGCAATAATTGTTTCATGGCGTCTACCTCTAAAATATCCGTATTATGAGAATGATATTCTTCTAATTCTGTTACTTGTACATCTCCTTCAGAAAAATATTGTTCGTAATTTAAATCTCTGTTATCTGCTGGAATTCTGAAATAATTACCACAATCTT
>CAZULO010000131.1:5925-8311 GCA_964621245.1 uncultured Flavobacterium sp. | reverse complement strand
CCTTTTGCAATACTGATGTCTTTTTCCGCCACAGCTAAATTGGCTTCAGCTATTTTTAATTCGGTTCTATTCTCTTTCGCTTTCGCAATAATAGTTTCAGGAGATTCAGTTAAAACAGTAGATAACATAGCTGGAATGTCTTCATCCGAAATATCAAAATTTTGAAAATCTTGAAGTTGTAACAATTGTGCTAAACTTAATTTAGAAAGTAATAACGCATTTTCAGCAACTATCACTCTTTGTTTTCCAGTTGCAATAGTAGCTTCTGTATCTAACAAATCACCTTTCGGAACATTGCCTGCATAAACAAGCTCTGTTGTCCTATTAAGTTGTTTGGTATCTAAAGCTTGTTGTTCAATTTGAACTTTTAAATTTTCTTTGTTGAATAAAATCTGTAAATAAGCATTGGCTACATTTAACGCCACATCTTCTTGCATTTTTGTCAATTGATACTGACTAGCAACAAGCGCTAATTTTGCTCTTCGAAATTGATTTTGATTTTGTAACCCTTTGAAAATATCTACATTCGCATTTAAATTAGCAGAAGTAAATTGAGTAGTTTGATTTTGTAACAAACCAGTAGTAATGTTCTGGTTTAAACCAATATTCCATGAATGAGATGCCGAAGCATTAATACTTGGTAAAAAATTTCCAAGTGCATCTTTTTTGGTAATGGTAGTGGTTTGCAAATCCAACTCGGATTGTTTTATCGAAATGTTATTTTGTACCGCATGATTAATACATTCTTTTAAAGTCCATTTTTTATTTTGGGCTAAAGAAGTAAAACACACGAAAAATAATACACTAAAGAATTGTACTGATTTCATTCTATTTCTTGTTTTTGTTATTTGACCCTTTTTTGAGATATTTGTTACACTTTCAAATTAAAATTTTACTTTTAAGGTTTGAAACAACCAAAGATTGAAACAATAATTTAGATCACTTTCTGTTATCTATTTTAAATGTATACGTAAAAAACGAATCATGACTTTAAAAATTAAACTTTTACTTTTTGGCATCTTACACCTCTTACTTTTCAGTTGCAGTTCCTCTAAAAGGATTGATACTATAAAACCAGAAGCTACTGATAACGCACCAATTGTTTACAGTAATAAAACCTCTTTAATTGCTATGCCATTAGAAGTAAGTCTGAAGGAAATCCAATACCAACTAAACAAAAATTTAAAAGGGTTAATTTACAACGATTCCATTTTGAGTGACGATAAAACGGAAATGAAAATTTGGAAAACTTCAGACATTAAATTAATTGAAAAAAACGGCGAAATTGTTTCAATTATACCACTAAAAATTTGGGCAAAAATAAAATATGGAACGGAGTTTATGGGTTTAAATGACACCCGAGAAATCAATTTAAACGGAACCATAACATTACATAGCAAAGCCAATTTTAGTAATTGGAGATTGAATACCACATCTACAATTGAGTCTTTTGAGTGGAGTGAAAGTCCAAGCATTTTTGTCGCTGGAAAAAATATTCCCATCACCTACATTATCAATCCTACGCTATCTATTTTTAAAGGAAAAGTTGCTAAATTAATTGATGAAGCAATTTATAAAAGTTGTGATTTCAAAAATCAAGTGATGACAGTTTTGGAAACTTTATCGACTCCATTTATGGCTAATGAAACCTATGAAACTTGGTTTAAATTAGTACCGAATGAAATTTACAGCACAAATGCCGTGATAAGTAATTCAAAAATTACTATGCAATTAGGGATGAAATGTCAGATGCAAACTTTAATTGGTCAGAAACCGAAAAGCGGGTTTGATCGCTCCAAAATCAGTTCCAAAGCGGTTGGGAAAATTCCAAGTGATTTTAATGCATCTGTTGCCGCCGTTTCTACCTATGAAAGCGCGAGTAGAATAATGACTAAAAATTTTGCGGGACAAGAATTTGGTTCAGGAAAAAGAAAAATTACGGTTCAGAAAGTAGATTTATGGTATAAAGATGGAAAAATGATCATTGCTTTAGATATGTTAGGATCGGTAAACGGTACAATTTATTTAGCAGGTATTCCGAAATACAACATCGAAACCAAAGAAATTTATTTTGACGAATTAGACTATGTTTTAAACACAAAAGGCATCTTAACCCGAACCGCCAATTGGTTGTTACAAGGAGTGATTTTAAACAAAATTAAAGAAAGTTGTCGGTACTCTATTCAATCAAATTTAGAAGAAGGCAAGAAAAACTTACTCCCATATTTAAGCAATTATTCCCCAATGAAAGGCGTTTTTGTAAATGGAAAACTGAACGATTTTATGTTTGAAAAAATGGAGCTCAATGAAAAAGGCATTGTAGCCTTTATAACTTCAACTGGAACTATGAAAATTACAATTGACGGAATGGACTAATTTTATTTAC
>CAZULO010000131.1:0-5825 GCA_964621245.1 uncultured Flavobacterium sp. | reverse complement strand
GATTTTGGATTTAAGATTTTGGATTTAAAAAATCCCGATTATTTAAAAATAATCGGGATTTTTTATATTAACTTGAAGCTTGTCCTTTCTTCTTTTGTTTTAATCGCCACACGGCATAAAAAACAGCGGCAACTAACACATAAGGTATAGCCATTAAATAAACAATTCCGTCGTTTACACCTTCTGCAGCGGCTTTGTTCGCTTCATTTTGTAAGGAAGCTCTACACATAGCACATTGCGCGTTTCCTTCAAGAAAAAAGAAACAAGTAAAAATTAAAAAGTAAAAACGTTTATAATTACTAATTACTACTTGGCTCTTTATACTTTCTTCTTTGCTCTTATTTAACATAATACGGGGAAATCATCAAATAAACAATAACACCTGTAATGGCCACATACAACCAAATTGGAAACGTAATTTTAGCTATTTTCTTGTGTTTATCAAAACGTTGTGCTAGCGCTCTAACATAAGTAATTAAAACTAAGGGTATAATAATAACAGATAATGAAATATGAGTTAATAAGATAAAAAGATAAATCGTTCTAGTATTTCCAATGGCTAATTTTTCAGATTCCTCTAAAATTGAATTATGATTTACATCTCCATAAACTGCAGAAATTGAGGTCATGTGATACGCCACATACATTAACAGAAACGCAATAGAACATGCAATTGCAGTTTTCATAAGGTTTTCGTGTAGTTTTCTTTTCCCGTTTTTAATTGCTAAAACTGCTGCTATTAATAAAACTGCTGTTATACCATTAATAGTAGCATAAATTGGCGGTAAAAAATTTAACGGCTCTACATCGTATCCTAATTTTCTTAAATTGACTCCAAACAATGCTGCTACTGCAAGTGGAATGATGATGGATACTGCTGTAATTAGTTTATTGTATTTTGTTTCTATGTTGTTTTCCATAATGTATTTGTTTTTTACTTCTTCTCGATAATTATTAACCGCAAAGCTCACAATGGATTCGCAAAGTTCGCAAAGAATTAAACTTTACTTATCCCTTTTCACTTTTGCCTTTTTACTTGGCTCTTCTAACTATTCTTCCAATAGTAATTGAATATCTTCTTTAAGGGCATCAATTCCGGTTTGTTCTAAACCATCGTAAAACAAAATGGGATTCCCGAATTTATCTTTTCTGCTTCTAATATTTCCTTCTTTATCAATAAGAGCAAATTGACCAGAATGCCCAAAACCTCCTTGTGCCTTAGCATCTTTTCCAGCTTGAATATAGAAACCTTTGTTGGCTAAATTCATAATATAATCTGAATTTCCAGTTAGAAAATGCCAGTTTGGATGTTTAACACCTAAAGTTTTAGCATGTTCTTTTAAGAAAGCTGATGTATCGTGTTCTGGATCGATAGTGATAGAAGCAATTCCAAAATCTAAATTTCCATAAAACTCATCTTGAACTTGAATTAAATTTTTATTCATTATTGGACAAATTGTTAAGCAATTCGCAAAGAAAAATTCAACTACATACACTTTACCTAGATATGATTTATCTGAAATTTTGTTACCATTTTGATCTGTTAATACAAAACTAGGCACTTTAGCTAAGGTTTTTAAATCATTTTCTTTAAAGCGTTCTGTTAATTCTTTTACGGTCCAAATCCCGAACAATAAAATAATAAATGAAATTCCTATGTATGAGTTTTTTTTCATAATTCTTTTTTTTTCTTAACACTTAACTGACCACTAAAAACTGTGACTGATTACTTCTTTTTGACTTCTTGTTCAATTTTATCTCTAAAATCATCTTTACGTTTGTTCTTTTTTAAGGCTAAACGGTATTCACGAAGTAGGATTTTTACATCATCTGACATTTCGTTGTGTAATTCGGCAGCAGAAATAGTATTATAACATTCTCTATATTCCGTTTTGCCTTTGATTTGTTGCCCTTTTCTACCGCGCAAACTTTTTTCTTTATCAATAATATAAACAAATGAAGAACCCGTTTGATCGTTTAATTTGTTTTTGAACTGAAAAGTATTGAAATAAGCTTTAATATCTTCCGGTTTCCCGAATAGAAAATGCCAATTTTTTAAGTCGTTAGACAATCTTCTAAACTCTAACATGATGGCTTTAATTTTATCTTGATTACCTTCAGGTAAAATCATTACCATTTGAAAATCTTTAAAACCGCCGTATTTGTTATAAATTTTCTGATTCAAATTGAATAAGTTTGCTTTAACTTCTTCGATATCACTTCCGGGAAAACCTAAAACTGTAATATTTTTGTCTAGGGTAATTTTCTCCTTATTTAAGGCAACAAACTGACTAGGAATATCAGCATGATTTTTTGAAATAATCGGAAGGAAAAGAGAATTGTGAGATGCTGTTGCGAAGAACATATAAGCCACTATAGGTAAAATGAATAGGACAGATAATACTAAATATTTTTTCATTTAAAAAAGCTTAAATTTTGAAAAACAAAGGTAAAAAAAAATCCCGACGTTAGTCGGGATTGATTTATATAAATTATGTTAAAATATCCATTTATAGTGAGAATTAGCAAACACCTCAAAGATGTAATCTGCTTCTACCAATACAATAAAACATAAGTACAAAATTAAGAATACCAATGGAGCTACAATAGACCAACGTAAACTTTTCTTTTCTCCTTCTAAGTGCATGAAAGCCCACATAATGTAATATGCTTTTACTACTGTTAAGATAATGAAAATCCAGTTTAATAAGCTCATGCTTAGCAAGGTGTTTTTGAACAACAACTCAGGTTTCACAATACCTAATGCAACTTCAATAGCTGTAATGACTGATAAGTATCCGAAAACTGTCCAGATTCTTTTCATATTTGATTCATGTGCGTGTGCCATACTATTTTTTTTTACTAAAAATTAAACTAAATAGAAGAATGTAAATACAAACACCCATACTAAATCAACAAAGTGCCAATATAAACCTACCTTCTCCACCATTTCATAACTTTTTCTTTTCTCATAAGTACCTAATAATACATTAAAGAAAATCAAAATATTTAAGATTACTCCAGAAAATACGTGGAAACCGTGGAAACCTGTAATGAAGAAAAAGAAATCGGCAAATAATTTATGACCGTATTCATTTCTAATTAAACTTGCTCCTTCTACTACATGAACAGCATCTGCAAGTCTTTTCTCTGATTGCTCACGAGTCAATACCGTTTTTTCTTTATCCTTGATAAATTCAGTACGAACTAAAACCTCTGGATGTGCTTTGAAACCAGCTACTACCTCAGCAACAGAATACCCTGGTAACTCATGGTCTTCTTCCATGAACCAAACGCCTTTGTTTCTTGTTAATTGCTCTCTTTCTTCTGTCAAAGTAGCGGCAAATTCTTCTAATTTTACTCTTTTGTAGCCTGATTTTTCATTCTTATCTACTTTCACGAATTGCAAAATAGATCCTCCAGCTGTTTCAACTGCACCATATTCTCCTTTGATGAAATTTTTCCATTCCCAAGCTTGAGAACCTAAGAACATAAATCCACCAATAATAGTTAGAAACATGTAAACAGCTACTTTTGTTTTTTGTAGTTTGTGACCCGCATCAACGGCAATTACCATTGTTACTGATGAAAAAATAAGGATAAACGTCATCAATGCCACATAATACATAGGTGCAGGTACACCGTGTAAAAATGGAAAGTGTGTAAATACCTCATCGGCGATTGGCCAAGTTTCGATAAATTTAAATCTAGAAAAACCGTAAGCTGCGATAAAACCTGAAAAGGTTAAAGCATCTGATACGATAAAAAACCACATCATCATTTTACCATAAGTGGCTCCCATTGGTCCTGGACCTCCGTCTAAAGCGTGTTCATTATTAACCGTAGCGCTCATAAAATAGTTATTGTTAAAAAGTTCCCAAATTTATTGATTTTTTTCTATTTGAAAAAATAGAAAAATAAAAACAAGTAAACCCAAATAAAATCCATAAAGTGCCAATACATGCCACTTAGTTCAATACCAAGGCATTGCGAGGAATTGTATTTTTGTTTATAATGATTATAAATTACATAAATTAATGAAATCATCCCTCCAAATAGATGCGCTACGTGTACAAACACAAAAGCATATAAAAAAGAGATGGTGACCTTACTTGAAGATCCGAAAGGCACAAGACCTTGATTGAACAATAAATCGAATCCTTTAAATTGAAGCACCACAAAAAGCACTCCCAAGACAAAGGTAACTAAAAGGTAAGTTGTAGTTAACGATTGTTTGTTTTCTTTAATTGCTTTCTTAGCTAAATAGAACGTTACACTACTAGCTAATAAAACCAAAGTACTGTACACAAACGTTTGTGGAATTACTAAATCTTTTAACCAATCTGGACGTTGTTTACTCACTACAAACGCACTAGTTAATCCTGCAAAAATCATAATTATACTTATCATAGCGAAGTATAATAACATTTTATAGGTTTTTGCTTTTCTTTCGTAAGCTTCTTGTATTGACATGCTTTCCATTGTATAATTTTTTACTTTTATTAAACCTAAAGACACTTAATTATTTTGTTTTTTTTCTACTTATTAAATTTAAAAGAAAACACAGAAAACGATTTGGTGTTTTAAGAGTTCTTCTTTAAACTTATATGAATTTATCTATCACATAAATAATTTGTAACAAAGTTATGTAAGTTACGCTTACCAACATCAATTTTTTCGCTGTAATTGCATCTTTAATCTTATATAATTTAAAGGCGTAATACAACATCCATATTCCTAATAAGAAAACCAAAACGGCTCCAACCACAGAGAGTTGCAAACTTCCTGAATATCCGAAAACAGGTAATATTGACGCTACCATTAACCAGCAGGTATATAATATAATTTGAATAGCTGTTTTATTGTCGCGCTTACCCGTAGGTAACATAAAGAATCCAGCTTTTTCATAATCGTCAAATAAGAACCAACCGATGGCCCAAAAGTGAGGAAATTGCCAGAAAAACTGAATTAAAAACAACGTTCCAGCTTCAATACCGAAACTACCAGTTGCGGCTACCCAACCTAACATAAATGGAATAGCACCAGGAAAAGCTCCGACAAAAACGGCTAGTGGAGTTAAAGTTTTTAGAGGCGTATATAAACTTACGTACATAAAAATGGAGATGGCACCAAACATGGCGGTTTTCGGGTTGATGACATATAGGACAATCAAACCTATAAACGTTAAAACAAATCCTAAAGTTAAGGCGTAATTGACAGACATTCTCCCTGAAGGAACGGGACGGTTTTTGGTACGTTCCATTTTTGCGTCTAAGTCTTTTTCAATTACTTGATTGAAAATATTTGAGGCGCCCACCATACAATATCCGCCAATGGCTAATAAGAAAAGTGTGGTAAAACTAAATGGATATTTCTCTGAAAAACCCAACAAGTACCCTACAATAGATGAAAATACTACACTAATTGCTAGGCCAGCTTTGGTGATTTCTTTAAAATCTAAAAATAAGGATTTTGGGGTTATGGTATTTGTTTCCAAAAGTGATAATTTAATCGAGTGCAAAGATAGTAAGAAGTTGTGTATTTTGTGTGCTGAGTTTTATTTTTTTTATTTACTAAGCCTTACTGAGTTTAAAACAATAAAAGGATACAAAAAGGCTGACAAATACTAGCATAAAAAACAGCCACTAACTACTAGTACTAGCTGTTTTTATGAAAATTGATTTTTAATTGAAAGAAAAACTATTTAAGTAACGCTTCGGGATGTAATAAAAAACAAACTTCTTTTACAACTGATTAAAGGTTCTATTTTTATTTGACTTGATATCTTTTATCACCTAATTGCCAATAAAAAAATGCAAATTCAT
>CAZULO010000130.1:0-8312 GCA_964621245.1 uncultured Flavobacterium sp. | reverse complement strand
AAAAATACACATCAATTCGGTCTTGACAACCTTGCTCTTCTCCAGCTCCAGCTCCGGTTTTACCTAAAGTTCCGAAACCATGTGCATCATCTACTAATAAACGGAAATTGTATTTCTTTTTCATCTCTACAATTTCTTTCAATTTTCCTTGTTGTCCGCGCATTCCGAAAACACCTTCCGTGATAAAAAGAATTCCTCCACCTGTTTCTGTCGCAATTTTAGTCGCACGCTGAAGGTTTTTCTCCATACTTTCTATATCGTTGTGTTTGTAGGTGAAACGTTTTCCACTATGTAAACGCACCCCATCAATAATACAAGCATGAGCATCTACATCATATACAATTACGTCATTTCTCGTAACCAAAGCATCAATGGTAGACATGATTCCCTGGTATCCAAAATTCAATAAATAAGCAGATTCTTTCATTACGAAAGCAGCTAATTCTTCTTCTAGTTGTTCGTGATATTTGGTATGACCACTCATCATTCGAGCACCCATTGGATAAGCAGCACCATACATAGCAGCTGCTTCTGTATCTGCTTTACGAACTTCTGGATGATTGGCTAAACCTAAATAGTCATTCAAACTCCAGTTTAATATATTTTTTCCTTGAAATTGCATTCTTGGACCTAATTCACCTTCCAATTTTGGAAACACGAAATATCCTTCTGCTTGTGAAGCCCATTTTCCTAATGGCCCTTTATTTTGTTGTATTCTTTCAAATAAATCTTTAACCATGATACTGTACTTAATTTATGGTGCAAAAGTATAAATAAAAAAACGTTTTTAATAATTTTTTTTATGGATGCTCCTCATGTACATTTCATTAGGATTTACATGCTATTACAAAGCATGAATAAAAAAACATATTTGCAAAAAATAAAGTTTTACTTATCTTTGACAAGCATATAAAATCGAAATGCAGTGATTATTTTGCAATTCATTAGAATCAATTAGATGATTTGCTTTTCGATTTTTAAAACAATTCTTGCAGTTATGAAAGCCATTAAAATTATCGAATGTCCACGAGATGCCATGCAAGGCATTAAAACTTTTATTCCAACAGAAAAAAAAGTACAGTACATTCAATCTTTATTACGTGTAGGTTTTGACACTATCGATTTTGGTAGTTTTGTTTCGCCAAAAGCTATTCCACAAATGCAAGATACGGCAGAAGTTTTAGCACAATTAGACTTATCTCAGACCAAAAGTAAATTATTAGCAATAATTGCCAATACGCAAGGCGCCACAATTGCTTCTAAACACAAAGAAATTCAATATTTAGGTTTTCCTTTTTCTATTTCTGAAAATTTTCAGATGCGAAATACACACAAAACGATTGCCGAAGCTTTAATCAGTTTACAAGAAATTTTAGAAATTGCTGATCAAACCAACAAAGAAGTAGTCACTTATATTTCGATGGGATTTGGAAATCCGTATGGCGACCCTTATACTGTAGAAATAGTCGGAGAATGGACAGAAAAATTAGCCAATATGGGTGTAAAAATATTATCACTTTCAGACACAATTGGCTCCTCAACTCCTGAGATTATTGACTATTTATTTAGAAATTTAATCCCAAAATACCCAAATATCGAGTTTGGTGCCCATTTACACACAACTCCCGAAACTTGGTTTGAAAAAGTAGACGCCGCTTACAAAGCTGGTTGTGTTCGATTTGATGGCGCTATCAAAGGTTTTGGCGGATGTCCGATGGCTAAAGACGACTTAACTGGAAACATGCCCACAGAAAAATTACTCTCATATTTCACAACGGAAAGAGCAGACACCAATTGTCATCCTATTAGTTTTGAAAGCGCTTATAATGAAGCATTGAAAATTTTCAATAACTATCATTAACACGATTACAAACCAAGTTGATTATTTCTCTAAAAAAGAATAGAAGATTATTATTTTTTCACTAAATTTGCTCGCAATTTAACAACAATTGCAGCATGAAAGCACACACAACTAAAATAATAGGTGAAGGATTAACCTACGATGACGTACTTCTTATCCCTAATTATTCCGAAATACTTCCAAGAGAAGTTTCCATTCAATCTAAATTCAGTAAAAACATTACCTTAAATACTCCGATTGTATCTGCCGCTATGGATACTGTTACGGAAAGCGCTATGGCTATAGCTATGGCACAAGAAGGTGGAATTGGTGTGTTACATAAAAACATGTCCATTAAAAAACAAGCCGCAGAGGTTCGTAAAGTAAAACGTGCCGAAAGTGGTATGATTATAGACCCAGTTACTTTGCCTTTATCTGCCAATGTTGGAGATGCCAAAGCAGCCATGCAAAAATATGGTATTGGAGGCATTCCCGTAATTGATGAAAATGCTGTACTAAAAGGAATTGTAACCAATAGAGATTTACGTTTCGAAAAAAATAGCGATAGAGCCATTACAGAAGTAATGACTTCAGAGCACTTAATTACCGCACCAGAAGGCACTACGCTTTTTCAAGCAGAAGTTATTTTACAAGGAAATAAAATTGAAAAATTACCAGTAGTGAATGCGGACAATATACTTGTTGGTCTAATTACTTTCAGAGATATCACCAAATTAACTCAAAAACCAAACGCCAATAAAGACAGATTTGGCCGTTTACGTGTAGCTGCTGCTTTAGGTGTTACTAGCGACGTTCTAGAGCGTTGTGAAGCTTTGGTTCATGCTGGAGTAGACGCTGTTATTATTGATACCGCTCACGGTCATACAAAAGGCGTAGTAGATGTTTTGAAACAAGTTAAAAATAAATTCCCAGAAATAGATGTGATTGTTGGAAACATTGCTACACCCGAAGCAGCACTATATTTAGCTGAAAATGGTGCAGATGCGGTTAAAGTTGGAATTGGACCTGGTTCAATTTGTACTACACGTATAGTTGCAGGTGTTGGTTTTCCTCAATTTTCTGCCGTTTTAGAAGTAGCAGCCGCTTTAGCAGGAACAGGAATTCCAGTCATTGCAGATGGCGGTATTCGTTATACAGGTGATATTCCGAAAGCGTTAGCAGCTGGAGCCTCATGTGTAATGCTAGGATCAATGTTAGCTGGAACGAAAGAATCGCCAGGTGAAACTATTATTTTTGAAGGAAGAAAATTCAAATCGTACCGTGGAATGGGTTCTGTGGAAGCGATGAAAGAAGGTTCAAAAGACAGATACTTCCAAGATGTAGAAGATGATGTTAAAAAATTAGTTCCTGAAGGCATTGTTGGTCGCGTACCGTACAAAGGAGAATTAAACGAGAGTATGCAACAATTCATCGGCGGACTTCGTGCTGGAATGGGATATTGCGGTGCTAAAAACATAGAAATACTTCAAGAAACAAGCCGATTTGTTCGACTAACATCAAGCGGAATTAGCGAAAGTCACCCACATAATGTTACCATTACTAAAGAAGCTCCGAATTATTCGAGATAGTTTTTAGTTTACAGTTTTCAATCGCAGTTTACAGATAAAAAAATCCATTTCTTTCGAAATGGATTTTTTTATGCATTTACAATTTTAAGCTAGTTAATTTATTGATTTCCAATAATATTTTATTCTAATTTTTAATTTAATAAAAATCATACTCATAGTTGTAGCTATTAAAAACGAATAGTATTTTTATAAAAATTTCACAACTAACCTATGAAAAGAAAGTATTTTTTATCTGCAATATTAGTAACATTAACCATTACTAGTTTATTTATTAGTAAGGATTCAACGCCTTTAAATGTTGTAAATTCAGAAAAATTTGACACAGGTGATACCGCTTGGATGATTGTCGCTTCAGCATTAGTTTTATTAATGACTCCCGGATTAGGCTTTTTTTATGGTGGAATGGTTGGTAAAAAAAACGTGATTAGTACAATGCTACAAAGCTTTATGGCCATGGTAATTGTTAGTTTACTTTGGGTTATTATTGGATTTGGACTGTCTTTTGGCGAATCAATTTATGGTGTCATTGGAAATCCATCTAAAAACATATTTTTCAACCATGTTGGCATTACAACTTCCTGGAAACTAGCACCAACAATTCCATTGCTATTGTTTGCTTTGTTTCAAGCGAAATTTGCAATTATCACGCCCGCTTTAATAACAGGAGCCTTTGCAGAGCGAATACGTTTTTGGGCCTATTTATTGTTTATGGTTTTATTCATATTGATCATATACACCCCACTAGCTCATGCCACTTGGCATCCAAATGGAATTTTCTTCAAAATGGGAATTTTAGATTTTGCAGGCGGCATTGTAGTTCACATGAGTGCCGGTTGGGCTGCTTTAGCGGGAGCCATATTTTTAGGCAAAAGAAAAAATCAAAAAACAAGTCCAGCAAGAATTACTTATGTGCTACTAGGCACTGGACTATTGTGGTTTGGTTGGTTCGGATTTAATGCTGGCTCTGCATTGGGCGCAAACGGATTAGCTGTACAAGCCTTATCGACTACAACAATTGCAGCAGCTTCTGCTTCAATGACATGGGTGTTTTGGGATAAAATTTTAGGACATAAAGTTTCTGCAATGGGTGCTTGCATTGGCGCTGTAGTTGGATTAGTTGCCATTACACCTGCCGCGGGCTATGTAAGTATACCACATGCTATATTTATAGGCATTGTAAGTAGTATTATAAGCAACATTGTAGTTGTTAATTTCCCAAAAGGAAAGATAGACGATGCCTTAGATGTTTTTGGTTGTCATGGTGTTGGCGGAATGGTTGGAATGCTTTTAACCGCTGTCTTCGCATCAAAAGCTATTAACCCTGCCATTGAACACCAAGGTCTGTTTTTTGGCGAAACCAAATTATTTATAAATCATAGTATTGTTTTAGTAAGTGTATCGCTGTTTTCTTTCGGAATGTCTTACTTTTTATTTTACGTTGTAAATAAGTTTACACCGTTGCGAGTAAGTTCTGAAAAAGAAGAATTAGGTTTAGACATCACACAACACGGAGAATTTTTATAAAAAAACCATTCCGGTACTGGAATGGTTTTTTTATTATTAATTTATTGAGGCGCAATTAATCACGTCTCTACAATTAAATTCCCAAATAATTACTCGGTGTAATGGCTTTTAATTCTGTTTTAATATCATTAGAAACATGCAACGTTTCAATGAAGGCATGAATGGATTCTTTATTGATAACTGTATTCGTTCTAGTCAAATCTTTTAACGCTTCGTATGGATTTGGATAACCTTCTCTTCGTAAAATCGTTTGAATAGCTTCTGCCACAACGGCCCAGTTTTTCTCTAAATCTTCGGCAAATTTTGCTTCGTTTAATAATAATTTGTTTAAGCCTTTTAATGTCGCTTCAAAGGCAATAAGTGTATGACCAATTGGCACACCAATATTACGTAAAACTGTACTATCCGTTAAATCACGCTGTAAACGTGAAATAGGTAATTTCGCTGATAAATGTTCGAAAATCGCATTCGCAATTCCTAAATTTCCTTCTGAATTTTCGAAATCAATTGGATTTACTTTATGTGGCATTGCCGAAGAACCAATTTCCCCTGCTTTAATTTTTTGTTTGAAATAATCCATAGAAACATACGTCCAAATATCTCTATCTAAATCGATTACTATCGTATTGATACGTTTTAAAGCATCGAAATAGGCTGCAAAATGATCGTAATGTTCAATTTGTGTGGTTGGAAACGAATGACGTAATCCTAAATTTTCTTCTACAAATTTTGTCCCAAAAGCTTTCCAATCGTGGTTGGGATACGCAACTTTATGTGCGTTATAATTTCCTGTCGCCCCACCAAATTTTGCTGCGAAAGGCACATTAAATAACAAACGCATTTGTTCTTCAATACGTTCTACAAAAACTAAAATTTCCTTTCCTAAACGCGTTGGTGAAGCAGGTTGTCCATGTGTACGAGCTAATAATGGAATATCCTTCCATGCTGTAGCCAACTCTTTCAACTTCTGAACAATCGCAATTAAACTTGGTAAATACACTTTTTCAAAAGCTTCTTTTGCTGAAAGTGGAATCGCTGTATTATTAATATCTTGAGACGTTAATCCGAAGTGAATGAATTCTTTAAAGGCTTCTAATCCGAATTCGTCAAATTTCTTTTTGATGAAATACTCTACCGCTTTTACATCGTGGTTCGTAGTTTTTTCTGTTTCTTTAATCCAAAGGGCATCTTCTGTTGAAAAATTTACATAAATCTCTCTTAATTTTCCGAAAAGATTTTTATCTACACCTTGTAATTGTGGCACATTGTATTCGCACATGGCGATAAAATATTCTACCTCAACTAAAACTCTATATTTAATTAAAGCTTCTTCAGAAAAATAAGCAGATAACGATTTGGTTTTACCTCTGTAACGACCATCAATTGGCGATACGGCATTTAATTCAGTTAATGACATGATGTTGTGTTGTTATTAAGGCGCAAATTTAGTAATTAGTGAGTAGTAATTAGTGATTCGTTTGGAGTTTTTTTTGAATAAAATTTGAAGTAGAATATTTTTTATAACACAGATTAGAGAAATTATAAAAATTAGTAAAATTCCTCTAATCTTATTGAAATATATTCTTTTTCACGCAAATTGAAAGGATTAAAAGAATTTTAAAACTGTTACTAGATTTGAATCAAGATTTTATTTTAATAACACAGATTGAAAAAACTTTATTAATCATTAAAATTTCTTTAATTTCTCTAATCTGTGTTGTTAACTTATAATTTGTCTTTCAAAATCGCCATTCCTTCACTCGCGCTCATTTGTAAAACTTCTAACGGATTTTGCAAATCGTAAATGGTAGCCGGATTCGGATCAATATAATAAACCGGAATATGAGAAGGCGCATAATGCATCAAACTCGCTGCTGGATACACTTGTAGCGACGTTCCAACAATAACAACTACATCAGCCGTTTCTATAATAGCTACTGCCTTATCAATAGCTGGAACTTGCTCTCCAAACCAAACAATATCTGGTCGGAGTTGTTCTGCATTTTCATTCACATCGCCTAAATGAATATCCGTTTCCCAATAAATACTTTCATGTTCCGAAAACTCACCTCGTACTTTTACCAATTCGCCATGTAAATGCAAAATATTTGTACTTCCGGCACGTTCGTGTAAATTATCTACGTTTTGTGTAATAATTTGTACCTCAAAATTTTCTTCTAATTCAGCTAAAATTTCATGACCTCTATTCGGTTTCACTTCTTTTAATTGAGCCCGACGTGCATTATAAAAATCTAAAACCAAACCCGGATTTCTCTTCCAACCTTCCGGAGAAGCCACATCCATAATATCATGGTTTTCCCATAGTCCATTCGAATCTCTAAACGTAGAAATTCCACTTTCGGCACTCATTCCAGCACCAGTTAACACTACTATTTTTTTCATTTCTGCTGAATTTATTTCAGTATTTTATTTACGCTATTTCCTATTTTTTCTTCCAGAACTTGTTTCAGAATTTGAAGCTATTTCCCGCTATCCGCTATATCTTTTTATTTTCATCCCTTCGAAAGCGCCTCAAGTCACTCAATTTCACAATCACAACTATCAAAATAAAAAGGATGCCGCTACTATCGGGGCTATTACACGAATATTTTGTTACTTTGCATAAAATTAGATTAAAAATGCCAAAAAACAAACTTGCTTTTCTGGAATATTTAGAAAACTTCATGACAGAAAACAGAAAAAACCGTTTTATTGAAGTATTAAAAAACAGAACCAATCATTTTACAATTGCTATGGAAGATGTGTTTCAATTACACAATACCAGTGCCGTGATGCGAAGCTGTGAAGTATTTGGGATTCAGAATTTACATATAGTAGAACAACGTTACGGAAAAGCAATTGACAAACAAATTGCCATGGGCGCTGAAAAATGGGTTGATATTAACCAACATAATGATATGAAAAGTTGTATCGCGAGTTTAAGAGCACAAGGCTATCAAATCATTGCTACGACTCCACATAACGATTCTTGTTTATTAGATGAGTTTGATGTAACCAAAAAATCTGCCATATTTTTCGGAACTGAAATTGATGGGTTATCTGAAGAAGTAATGAAAGAAGCGGATGGTTTTATTAAAATCCCAATGGTAGGTTTTACGGAGAGTTTAAATATTTCTGTATCAGCCGCGTTAGTCATTCAAGATATTACAAACAGGGTACGACATTCAGATGTAAATTGGCAATTAACAGAAGACGAAGTTTTAGAAAAACGCTTAGATTGGACTAGAAAAACAATTAAAGACATTGAGTATATTGAGAAGCAATTTGTGGAATAGTGTTCAGTAAACAGTTTAAAGTGGGTAGTTTTAAATAGCTAATTAACTTTTTACTTTTTACTT
>CAZULO010000129.1:6253-8341 GCA_964621245.1 uncultured Flavobacterium sp. | reverse complement strand
AACCATCAAAAAAAACTATCCTACATCAGTAATTATAGAACCAAATAAAAAATAATTTAACATTTTATTGGCATAATTTTTGATAAAATAAGAAAAAACCAAATCCAATAATTTATGAAAAAGAACTACTTACACCTTTTTGCAATAGCAGTATTTACCACTCATTTATCTTTTAGTCAACAAGTTACAGACACTACTAAAACACAAAATATTGAAGAAATAAAAATCAACTCCAACAAAATAAAAGTTGACAAAAACCAAACACCCTCACAAATTGAAATTATATCTAAAGAAAAAATAGAATTTCAAAACTTTCAAACTACAGCTGACATGTTGGCAAATTCTGGGTTTTTATTTGTACAGAAATCACAACAAGGAGGTGGTAGTCCTGTAATTCGAGGGTTCGAAGCTAGTAGAATTTTATTACTTGTAGATGGCGTTCGAATGAATAATTTAATTTTTAGAACAGGTCATTTACAAAACATAATTACAATAGATGAAAACTTTCTGGAAACAGCTATCGTGCAATACGGACCAACTTCTTCTTTATACGGAAGTGATGCTTTGGGCGGATCAATTAATATGATCACTAAAAATGCCAAACTAAATAGTGGGTTTTCAGGAAATGTAAATACCAGATATTCTTCAGCTAATGAAGAAAAATCAGGCTATTTTGACATCAATTATGGAACTGAAAAATTCGCTTCTCTAACCGCATTTTCTTATAATGATTTTGGAGATCTAAGAATGGGAAAACGTAAAAATCATAACGGTGATTTCTTCGGCGAAAGAAATACGTATGTTCAAACCTCTAACAATATAGATGTTTTAACTGTAAATGACAATAAATACATACAAGTTGGAAGTGCCTACAAACAGTATAATTTTATGCAAAAGTTGGTTTATAGTAGTAAAAATGGATTTAAACATAATTTAAATTTTCAATACGCTACATCTTCAGACATTAACCGATACGACCGTTTAACTGATAAAACAAGTACCGGTTTAAGAAGTGCAGAATGGTATTATGGACCCCAAAAAAGACTATTAGGTGTATACAGTTTAGAAAAAGAAAACGTATTTTCAAATACTGATTTCAAATTAGACGCTGGCTATCAACAAGTTGAAGAAAGTAGAATTAACCGAAATTTTGGTTCGGCAAATAGAAATAATAGAATCGAAAAAGTCAAAGTATATTCCTTAGCTGCTAATTTCGAAACCAAATTAAAAATAGGGAATTTATACTACGGTATAGAAAACTATTACGATGATTTAAAATCAACTGCTTTTCGCGAAAATATAAAAACTTTAGACATCACACCTTTAGACACAAGATATCCAAACGGTAAAAATAACATGATGCGTAATGATTTATATATTTCTTACTCTTCTAAAAGATATAAAACAACAAACTTTTCTGCAGGAGCAAGAGTTGGATATGCTAATTTAAATAGTACTATAGCAGACAACACTGTTTTCCCATTACCATTTTCGGAAATTAAACAACAAAACTTCACGTATAGTGGTAACTTAGGACTAGTGCATAACGCTTCGGATAATTTTATCTTGAAAACGAACATAAGTTCCGGTTACAGAGTACCAAATATTGACGATTTAGCCAAAATTTTTGAGTCTGGAGCTGGAACACTAATTGTCCCAAATAAAGATTTAAAACCAGAACAAACCGTAACAGGTGATTTAGGATTTATAATAAAATCAAAATCTAACAAACACCAATTTGAAGCTACCTATTTTTATACACAATTATACGATGCAATTGTTACTGATAAATTTACTTATAATGGTTCATCAACTTATGACTTTGGAAGTGGTGATATTAGAAATGTAATTGCGAATCAAAATTTAGGTAAAGCATTTGTTACCGGTGTAAACGGGAATGTTAAAGCTGCTTTAGCTAAAAGTTTAGAGTTTAATGGTTCATATAATATTACTTTAGGTAGAGTTACTACAGGCGGAAACAACAGACCTTTAGATCACATTCCTCCTTATTTTGGTAAATTAGGTTTATCTTACACACCTAATTGGGGAACCTTAGAAGCTTACCTATTATTTAATGGTAAAAAACAA
>CAZULO010000129.1:0-6153 GCA_964621245.1 uncultured Flavobacterium sp. | reverse complement strand
TAATTGAATTTGCTGATTGTCAATTTCTTTTCTACATAAAAAATCAGGAACAACAGCTAAACCGATTCCACTACTTAAACACCTAACAATAGAATTTAAGTTTGGAACAATATAATTAGGTCTAAAATCGGCGTATTTGTTAAAATTTAATTGCCAAAAGCGTCTTAAATGTTCCATATCACCAGTAGTTCCGTACCATTTTTGTTCTTTTAACCAATTTTCAATAGCTTCGAGGTTGTTACTTTTTAGAACAAAATCAAAATCAGTTACATTAATCTCATTCCCACCAACCAAAACAATAGTTTCAGAAGAAAAGGGTTGGTATTCAATCGTACTTTTTTGAACCATTTGTGGGGTGATGATCAAATCTAAAATTCCTTTTTCGAGATTTTCCACCATTAATGGATAGTCACCAAATTGAATAATAACATTAAAAGGTAAGGTTGAAATATAGGGTTCTAAGGTAATTTGAAATGTTTCGAAACACATTCCGATACTTATTGTTGGTGTATGTTTTTCGGTACTTCTTTGAAAATTTTGTTCCGCTTCTTCTAGTTTCGCTAAAGCATCAATCACAAAATTATATAACACTTTTCCTTTTTCAGTTGGCACCATTTTACGACCTGTTCGATCAAATAATTTATATCCAACGTAATTTTCTAAGGAACTTAAATGTAAACTTACTCCAGGTTGAGAAATAAATAACACTTCAGCCGCTCCAGTTAAAGTTCCTGATTTATAAACCGCTTTAAACGTGCGATACCATTCTAAATTTACCATATCCGATATTATAATTCTAATACAAAGGTATGAATTATGTTATTTTTATAATAGAAAAGTCAATTGTAAATTTGTAGCTACATTTAAAACAAAGAAAATGAAAAAAATATTTATAATTAATGGAGGTCAAAAATTTGGACATTCTGGTGGAAAATTCAATGAAACAATAGCAAAAGAAACGGAAGAATTTTTCAAAAGTAATTCGAATTATGAAGTTAAAACAACGAATATAAATGAGGAGTACCATCTAGCAGATGAAGTAGCAAAATTTGTTTGGGCTGATGTAATTATTTACCACACGCCCATTTGGTGGTTTCAATTACCACACGGATTTAAAAAATACATAGATTTAGTTTTCACCGAAGGTCATGAAAAAGGAATTTACCATAACGATGGAAGATCGTCTCAAAATCCAGCAATAAATTACGGAACAGGTGGCATGTTACAGGGGAAAAAATACCTTCTAACTACTTCTTGGAACGCTCCAAAAGAAGCCTTTACTTTGCCAGGAGAATTTTTTAACGAAAAAAGTGTAGATGAAGGACCATTATTTGGCTTTCACCGGATGAATGCGTTTACAGGAATGACACCATTAGAAAGTATGCATTTCCATGATATAGAAAAAAACGCAAATGTTGTTAAAGATTTACAAGAATATAAAGTACATTTAACCAAATTATTTTTAAACTAATTATGAATATACATTTAACAGTAATACTGAAATCAAAAGAAGAAGAAATCGAAAAAGTAAAAAGTACAATGGAAGGTCTAGTGAAAAATGCTACAACAGAATCTGGTTGTTTGCAATACAAACTTCACCAAGGCACACAAGATAAATCGGTGTTTGTTTTACACGAATCTTGGGAAAATCAAGAAACATTTGAAACACATAATGCCCTTCAATATGTGAAAGACTTTTTTGCTATTGCTCCAACACTCCTAAGAGACCAACCAGAAGTGATATTTACCAATCTGTTATAAAAACTAAAAATGCGAATTCAACAATTCGCATTTTTTATATCTCTAATAAAAATAAAAAGACCAATATAATTAGGTATTCTTATACAACAAATCAATTTGATTAGCCAATTGATAATCTAAAGTTGTAATTTGATTTTGGTCGTAGGTAAATAAAGTGATTTCTAACTGAAATGCTTTAAAGATTTTACAATCGGGATGATGGTTGATTTCATCCGCAAAAGTAGCTACTTTCAGAAGAAAATGAGCCAATTCTGTTTGCGAATTAAACTTGAAATTATTTACCAGTTTTCCTTCAATTTCAATCCATTCCATAGTATTTCTTATATAAAGTTTAGAAGTATTAACCGATTATCGATTTGGTTACGATACCAAAATTCTTCATTACTTCAAAGGTAGTGCAAACTACAGCAGATATAACAAGAATTAAGCGTTCTTTTTAAATTCAATTTATAGATGATATGTATACAAAAGCAGCTACATCTTATTGGTTACAAATTTCAAAAAGAAAGATTTAAAAGCGTAAGTTCAGAATAAAAGGAAATTCTAAAATAATATTCTGTTTCACTTTTATGTTTGATATTCAATAAAACCTAGAAAAATAACCATTAAAAGGCATATGGAGAAAAGATTAAAAAATGTTTTGCACTTAAAAACCAAATTAACATTTAGAACAAAATAGTTTCGAATAATTTTGTTAGCGTGTAAGGTTTCAAGTGGATTAAACTTCAAAATTGGAACTGTTTCCTAAATAGCCCCGATAGTAGTGGAAATCCTTTTATTTTTTTACTTAAAAAAAAAGAAAAGATTGCAACGGATAGCGGGATTAGCTTCAAAAAAAAATTAAAAACTAGCTGTATTGGCTCTTTTCCAAAACGTGTAAAACTCATTCGGAACGGTTGATGGTTCTAGTAAAGCGCCTACTTTTAATTCGGGATACGTTTCTTCATAGGTTTGTATTTTTGAACGTTCAATTCTGGTACTTACTACGGTTCTGTCTACTTCATCTGGATGTGCTAAACCTGCTGAGGCCATTAAATCCATTGCCGATTTTACAGTTTCATGATGATATCGCGCGACACGAATACTTTTTTCTTCAGGAACTAAGCCTTTTGTTAATCTTGGATCTTGTGTCGCCACTCCGGTTGGACACGTGTTATTATGACATTCTAAAGCTTGAATGCAACCTAAAGCGAACATCATACCACGAGCAGAATTACATAAATCGGCACCCAATGATAAATTTCTGATGATATCAAAACCAGTGATAACTTTACCAGATGCGATAATTTTGATTTGATCTTTGATCGCAAAACCGTTTAAACAATCATAGACAAAAGCTAAAGCATCTCGAAGAGGCATTCCTACGTGATCAGAATATTCTTGAGGTGCTGCACCTGTTCCGCCTTCTCCACCATCGACTGTAATAAAATCAAGATAGGTTTTGGTTTCCACCATGGCTTTACAGATGGCAATAAATTCTGATTTATTTCCGATACAAATTTTAATTCCGATCGGTTTTCCGGCAGAACCTTTTCTTAGAAGTTTTACAAAATCCATTAATTCTAAAGGTGTGGTAAAAGCAGAATGCGTTGGGGGCGATAAAATATCTTTTCCTTTTGATACTAAACGAATTTCGGCAATTTCATCCGTAACTTTCTCTTTAGGTAGAATTCCGCCATGACCCGGTTTTGCGCCTTGAGAAAACTTGATTTCTATCATTTTAACGTTGTCTAATGTCGCTCTTTTTACGAATTCCTCGTAATTGAATTTTCCTTCATCGGTACGACAACTGAAATAGCCTGTTCCGATATTCCAAACTACATCGCCACCTAGTAAGTGATAGGGCGACAAACCGCCTTCGCCAGTATTGTGGAAAAAACCACCTTGCTTAGCTCCGTTATTTAATGCTATAATGGCATTTTTACTTAAGGAACCGAAACTCATCGCACTTATATTAAACAAACTTGCTTCATAGGGTTGATCACATTGCGAAGAACCGATTTTTACGCGTGGATTTTCGTTAACTTTTGAGAAAGGAATTGCTTTTATACTATGATTGATCCATTCGTAGCCTTCTTTATAAACGTCGAGTTGCGTACCGAAAGGCATCGAATCTGTTTCTTTTTTACTTCTTTGGTAAACGATGCTTCTTTGTAAACGGTTGAAAGGTTTCCCATCGGTATCGTTTTCGATGAAATATTGACGGGCTCCTGGTCCGAGTGCTTCTAATAAATAGCGCATTCTTCCTAATAGTGGAAAATTTCTACGAATGGTTTTTTTCGATTGAAACATATCGTACAATCCCATTATAATCAAAGGAACAAATATCAAAAGGAGAAAAATAAATTTCCAATTGATATAAATTAGTATTCCCGTTAAGGAAAGAATGGTGAGGCTTATTATTAAAAATGCTTTTCTCATAATTTTTGTTTTAACTTCGAGATTATCTATTTGTCAAATAAAGATTTTATAAAAAATTCAGAATACAAAGTATATAAAATTTGTTAGATAGTTTATAGGTAAAAATTTATACAAGTATAAGTAAATTATCATATGTTACAATATTTAGCTGTTTTACACTCAAAAAATATTGATTCAAAAGAGGCTGTTTGTAACGCTTCAAATTAATATATAAGTAAAGTCATATGTTGAGTCAGATCTAAAATATTTCTACGAGTTCTATCCTACTTTTAAAAGTAGTTTGAACATCAAATTGAAAATAAAAACCAACAGAACCAACTACTCTATTTTTATTTACACTGAACTTATTTCAGTATCTCAACCTAGAAAGATACTATTTAATTTGATTATTTATTTGGAAGACAAACTAGGAAAATTAGTGTAATTTTTTAAATCTATGTTCCCTTTATTCTCTTTTTATAGCAAAAACTTCTCCTATCTTGCTATAATTGGAACCTGCCAAACGAGCAACTGGTTTATACAGCTCTAAATTAATTTTGTCATTAGTTTCAAGGATAGAATCGTCAATATGCATCGTAAGTATTTTTCCGATGATAATGCAAGCGCCGCCATTTTGATGATTTTCGATAAAATAATGATGGACCATTTCACATTCAAAATGCACCAAACTTTCTTTGACTCTTTTTGGTTTAATGTACACAGAATCGATGGGTGTTACATGAGCAAGTTGAAACTCGTCTACATCAGAAGCTACACTTTGAGCTGTAGCATTCATTTGCTCCACTATATCTTCTGTAACTAAATTGACTACAAACTGGTGATTAGAAAGAATATTATTTAAGGTATCTTTATTTTTATTTCCCGTTCGAACTGTTGAAAACATGATATGTGGAGGATCTTCACTAACAATATTAAAGAAAGAAAATGGAGCCAAATTATGAATTCCATTAGAATCAATTGTAGCCACCCAAGCAATTGGGCGTGGAATAATTGTTCCGGTAAGTAATTTGTATAAAACAGAAGGATCTGTATTTTGACTATCGAATTGCATTTTTAAAATATTAGTATTATCAAAAATAAGTTAAATAAACAAAAAACCTCATTTTTAAAGAAATAATATTTTCTGAATGTTTAAGAAATATAGGTAGTATTCAAATTATTTCACAATCCACATCAACATATTTTTATTGGCTTTAAGAAGTACATCAATTTCTTTCATACTTTCATTTGAAACCGCTGGACAGCCCCAACCTTCTGGTGTTCCATCTGGATACACTTCATTAGAAGGCACTTTTTCCCAAGAATGCAAAACTATGGCGCGTTTTACAGCATTTGAATTGGTTTTATCTTTTCCAATTAATAGGTAATTCACTTTAATTCCCCACTGACTCACACCACGAGAACTAATTACATACTTACCAATTGAAGAACAATGCGAATCAGGTTCGTTCGAAATGGACGCATCATCTTTACTAGACGTCCAACTCCACATGTGATCGCCACAACCGTGACTCACCATATAGGATTTGGTCAATTTATTACTTTTTAAATCGTACACAAAAAAACGTTTAAAACCTGAATGTAACTTTAAATCAATCAATATAAATTTGTTCTGATTGAGGTTATTTTTCTTTGCATAAGCTTTGGCTTCTTTCAGATAGGAAGTATAGTCTGTAGGCTTTATAGCTGATTTCTGCGTTTCTTTTTGACAAGAAAGAAATACAATGGCAAAAAAGAAGATTTTGATATAATGCACTTTGATATTTTATAAGATAACGTTAGTCGTATTACTTTATTATTTAGATGAACAAATTAGCAAAAAATTCTACATGAATTAAAATTACATAAAAAGAGAGACAAAAAAACAAAATAGCCAACAACAGCTTTTTATAGAATCGTACTTTTTTAAAACATAGTGTAAAACAAATAATAAATAAAACAGTAAACACTATTGCTAGTAAAAAAACAAAA
>CAZULO010000128.1:0-8355 GCA_964621245.1 uncultured Flavobacterium sp. | reverse complement strand
TCTACTTGGCTCTTATCTAAGAAGAAACGATATCAGAAACCTTAACCAATTCCATGTCAATTTCACTTTGACCTTTAATGGCTTGTTCTAATGGAGTTAAAGTAATTTTATCATATTGTAAACCAACCATATAATTTGATTTTCCTTCCAGTAAACTTTCAACGGCCTTTACACCTAATCGTGAAGCTAAAACCCTGTCAAAACAAGATGGAGCACCACCACGTTGCATATGTCCTAATACCGAAACTCGAACATCATATTCAGGCATATTTTCTTCTACGTAATCTTTAAGTTCGAATACATTTTTTCCGATTTTATCCCCTTCAGAAACTACTACAATGCTAGAAGTTTTTCCAGATTCTTTACTTTTTTTCAAAGAATCTACCAAACGATCTAATCCAAAAGCTTCTTCTGGAATTAAAATTTCCTCTGCTCCTGCTCCAATTCCGGCGTTTAATGCGATATGACCGGCATCTCTTCCCATTACTTCTACAAAAAATAAACGATTATGAGAATTGGCTGTATCTCTAATTTTATCAATTGCTTCAACTACCGTATTTAAAGCGGTATCATAACCTAAAGTATGACTAGTTCCAAAGATATCATTATCAATAGTTCCAGGAATACCAATTACAGGAAAACCAAATTCTTCATTAAATTTTTCCGCACCAGTAAAGGATCCATCACCACCAATTATAACTAAAGAATCTACTCCGCTATCTTTTAAATTTTGATAAGCAACTTTTCTTCCTTCTGGAGTCATAAATTCTTTAGAACGCGCTGTTTTTAAAATAGTACCTCCTTTGTTAATTATATTTTTAACATCACGTGGTCCCATTTCTTTAAAATCGCCTTCAATCATTCCTTGATACCCACGGTAAATACCTACACATTCAATAGCATAAAATGCACAAGCACGAACAACGGCACGAATGGCTGCATTCATTCCGGGTGAATCGCCACCTGAAGTTAAAACTCCTATTTTTTTAATTGTTGTTGACATAGTAATTTATATTATTTGTAAAATTAGCAAAGGAAATTACATATTATGCTAAAAAAAGACATATTTTTTAGCATAATATCAGTTTCAAACGTTTTCGTTAATAAATTTTTAAGTGTTTTGAGAAAAGACTAATTAAATCCTCATTATAAATTAGTAAAAATAATACTATATAGGAAGTTAATGATCTGTAAAAATATTTGTTTTGAGAAAAATTAATCTAAATCGTTAATATCTGGAACACGATTTTTTGGATCTATTTTTTTCTCTTCTCTAAGTTGGCGTTTTCTTGTTTCTTCTATAAAGTTGATAAACTCCGGATTAGTTTCTGAATCGTCGGATTCATCAGTAGGTTTATTCGATTTATCTATCGCATTCTGAGATTTAAATAATTTATGTAAAAGTTCTTTAAAATCATCAAAATCTACACTGTAAGACAAACCAATTCCTTGCGTATATCCAATATTTTGACCAATAGTATTCGAATTTAAATCGTTTTCTTTATTAAAAACGTGTGCCGTTAAGGTTCCATCCGTATTCAGTCGCATTTCCACTTCTACATTTCCAACTACATAGGATTGATTTACACCACCCACTGGAACACCCACGTTCCCATTAATACTAATTTTATCGTTTATTTGTGTGGTTAATGTAACTAATGCTCGATCTGAAATTTCCTGTTGTCGGTTTCCAATTTCATAATTCACTCCTAATTTCAATTTATTTTCCCCATCGGATAATACTTCATTAAAAACACTACTTGCTTTTTCAAAAAGAGAACCAAAGTAATTGGTATTATTTGGAGCGATAAAACCACCAGTTGCTAATAAAGCAAAAGCTTGTTGTTGACGAAAATCTTTATCTTGTAATCTGTAATCTAGATCACTTTTTAAAACGGATTGTACACCTACAAAATTGATATTAAAATCAGACTGTGGCGCATTAAGTTCGCCTGTAATTCCAATAGTTACATCTGTTTGAATTTTTTTATTAAACGTGGCATTTTCTAAAAGAACATTAGGATTAGCTTGTGTAGTGTACACAGCTTCTAAATTTAATTTTGCACCAAGTGGATCTCCATCCCAGTCAATTGTTCCCCCCTTTTTTACGGTAAATAATTTGTTGAATAAATTACCATAACTAAACAGATATTTCCCTTCATCTATAATAAAATTTCCATTCATTTGGAATTTACCTAATGTATTTATACTCATATACATAGATCCGTTTCCAGAACCTTTCATGGCATGTTTGGTTTCTCTATTAAGAATAACCTCAATTTCTGCATTAGGTGTAATATCAAAATCGAAATTTAAATCAATTCCTTGATAGGTTTTAGTCGGTTTTGCATTTGGATTTTTAATTCCATATTTATCTTCCCGTGTTACAAAATGCACGGAACCGTTATCACTAACACTTTCAGAATCGTTAACTGGAATTTTAATGGATGTTCCTTTAGCACTTTTACCTTCTGCGTTAATTACTAAAGCCTCAATTGGACCTTCAATAGTTGCAAATCCATCAAAGTATGCTTTTCCAAAATAATATGCATCTTCACTATCTTTTGTGTCGAGTACTAATAATCTATCTGAAGTAATTTTAAGATCCATTTCCCAATCGGAAAACTTATTGTGTGATATGGTTCCACTTAAAATTCCTTTGGTTTTATCTGGAGTGGTATCAATTATATCTATATTTCTAAAAATGAATTTTTCTTCCGTTAAATCGATAATTGAACTTTTCTCAAAATCATAATCTACATTTAAATAAGGAACTTTCATCCCTGCGTTGGCTAAATACAAAATACCATCTAATTCAGGTTTATCATAGGGTCCAACTATATTTGCTCTTCCAGAAGCAAAACCTCTTACATTATCTAAAATACCCGTTAAGAAACCTCCAATTGGTTTAATATTAAAATTTTCAAATCCGGCATCTAAATTTAAAATAGGTACATTATTTACAAAATTAACTGATCCAGTAGTAAAAAAAGTTTCTTCCTCATCATATAATAAGGTGGCATCAACGTTAAACTTCTTAAAAGATTCATCACCTGAAACCGCTAATTTTAAATCACCTAAAGGAATATCATTTACAGCTAAACTATCAACGGTTAATTTCGTTGAAGGTTCATAAATTAAATTATCTTGTTTATATTTTAAATTTCCATTTAATTTTCCGCCTAAATTTAAATTTTTAATATCAGGAGTAATTTTAGAAATATCAACATCATTGAAAGTAAAATTAAAATCTTTAAAAGTATTTCCTTTCATTTCCCCGTTAAAATCGATAAACTGATCGTTATGAGAAATGGTTAATTGATTAAAATTAAAATTTTTAAACCCTTTATCAAAAACAACAGTATTTCCATTTGTTTCTTTTTCATTAATATACCATTGGTAGTTTTTAAAGGTAATATCTGATTTTTTAAATCCAATTACAGATTGTTTGTTCTCATCAATAGTATGATATAAGTTTAGATCGTATTTATCTTCTCCTTTTTTACCCCCTTTAAATTCCGTTCTAGCAAAAAGAGTATCGTTAAGTGTTAAGTTAATTAAACTAAACTCTGAAATTTTATAATTTTTGGTATTTAAACTATCTAATTCTATGTAAGCGTTATATAGAGGGTTTTTATTATCAATATCAATCTTAATTCCGTTAAATTTATTTTCAAAAGCACTCACAAAAGGAGAATTAAAATCAAATTGAAACAAACCTTGATCTGCATTAATTTTACCTTTAACTCTGGTGTTTTCACCTATAGTAACGTCTGGATAAAATACTTCTAAAATTTTATTATAAATAGTAAAGTCAAAATCTAAAAACTGATTTTTGGATAATTTATGTGGTGAATAATTAGCATATAAACTTCCTGCAGCATTTTCTAGAATTTTACGAATCTGTTGAGTTTTATATTTCCCAACAATTTGACCATCAATCATATCAGATGAATTCAAAGTGATAGTTCGAATGTTTTGAGAATCAAATGAAGAAGTAATATAAGCATTATCGAAGGAATATGCTGCTTTTTGATTCGTATAAGAAATGTTTTCTAAATCAATAGCGCCTGCTAAATCATCCAAGGTATTTCCTTTGGCTTTCATTTGAATATTTCCAGAAAAAACGGATTTAGCATCTTTTGTATACAAATTTGTCTTTTTCAAATTCGCATAGACTACTTTGGCATCAAAATCATATTCTTTTTTCTTCTTACTTAAATCAACTAAACCATCGAAAGTCATGATTAAATTAGGGTCTTTACTGTCAAAAAAACCTTTAAAATAGGGCATTTTCATAGTACCATTAACCATAACATTTTGATAGGAATACCCATTATATTTAAATGTACTTATAGTTCCCGCTACCTTGGTATTCAAATATTTTTTTGAAAAACCAGTTCCATTTATGTCTAAATTGACAGACGTTTTTCCTAAATCTTTTTCATCTAAAAAGGCTCCTAAATCAAAATTATCCAATTGAAAATTACCATCGTATTTTGCCTGATCAATATTGTCAATTTTATCCATTTTAAAATCGCCAGTTACATGACCTAATTTTGAAAACAAATCAACATCTGCAACAATCCACTTTTGGGTTAATTCAACATCTCCATTCAAATTAACTTTACCTAATTTTTGAAGCTGTTTAGGAAGATTTTTGCCTAAAAGATTAGGAAGAACTTTGCTTACACTAGCCTGACTTGCTGTTAATTGATCAAAACTTCCCTTTAAATAAAACTTTTGATCTCCTTTTCCGAAAATATTTTTTAATTGTAGGTTTCCAACAATTTCATTATCGTTTAAATCTGTAAACTTTAAATTATTGAATTGTAAATTATTAAGTGTGCCAAGAATATGAGAATCAATATAAAATATCTGATTTTTACCAAATTCTGGATAGAAAAAATTCAAATCATTACTAGAAATTTTACCTTCTTTAATATCTAAATCAAAAACTACTTTATTGTTAAAATCTTTAAAATCTTTTCTGTTATAACGCAATTCGGTTTTTCCTTTAAAAGAAGAATGTTCGGTTTCTAATTCTAAATCTCGCAACAAAATATTCTTTTTAGTATAGGTAAAATCAGAAGTTAAACTCTTCATTACCATTCCTCTATGGTCTTTGAAAGATAATTTATACACATAAGCATAGACATTAGCTCCTTTTATAAAAAAATCATCTAATTGACCGTTAAGATTACTAAAATCTAATACTTTAGGTGTTTTTAAATTTTCGTCGATATATCTAAAACGACTATTTTGTAAGGCAATGGAATTAATTTTTAATCTAAATTTTCCAGTAGAAGGTTTTGGTGGATTTTCATCAAAAGCAGCAACGAATTTGTCTAAATTTGTATCCTTTTCGCCTTTGTATTGTTTAATTTTAAGATCTAAACCATCCGCTTGTAAATCACCAAAATAGGGATGACCATTTTCATATAATTTTTTTACACTTAAAATTGAAGTATTGATTCTATTAAAGTAGAATAATGTGTCATTATGATGATCTCTTGTTAAAACACCTTTTAATTTAACACCTCCAAATGCGTTTATCGCTACTTTTTCAACTGTAATATTTACCCCGTAATCTTTTTTTAATAGATCAGTTGCATAACGTCCAAGTCTAGTTTGTACCACAGGCAAAGCCAGTAGTATAGCAACTACAAGAAAGAAAAGAAGCGTTCCAATTAAGGATCTAACAAATATTTTTTTTACCGATTTGATATTTTTTTTATTTAATTTTATAAAACAAACATAATTTTATTTGCTTATAGCAACAAAAATAAGCAATTTTGTAGGACATTTACAATTGTATACACCAAATTTTATGCCTAACGTTACAAATTCTAGAAATATTTACACTTTAGCGATAGAAAGTTCTTGCGACGATACTTCTGCCGCCGTATTGTACAATGATAAAGTACTATCAAACATAGTGGCTGGACAAAAAGTTCACGAAGAATATGGTGGTGTAGTTCCTGAATTGGCTTCGCGTGCACACCAACAAAATATTGTTCCTGTGGTAGAAATGGCTATTAAAAAAGCAGGAATAACAAAAGATCAATTAAATTGTATCGCATTTACGCAAGGACCAGGATTAATGGGCTCTTTATTAGTGGGTGGAAGTTTTGCAAAATCTTTAAGTTTAGGATTAGATATTCCACTAATTGCTGTTAACCACATGAAAGCGCATGTATTGGCACATTTTATTGAAGAAGAAGGATATGAAAAACCTGAATTTCCTTTTATTGCTTTAACGATTTCTGGTGGGCACACTCAAATTATTAAAGTTTCTAGTTTTTTTGATTTAGAAATTATTGGAGAAACTACAGATGATGCGGTGGGTGAAGCTTTTGATAAAAGTGCTAAAATACTCGGTCTTCCTTATCCGGGCGGACCTCTAATTGACAAATATGCTAAACTAGGAAATCCGAAAGCTTTTCCTTTTACCAAACCAAAAGTAGAGGGCTTAAATTTTAGTTTCAGTGGTTTGAAAACGCAAATTCTTTATTTCATACAAAAAAAAGTAGCGGAAAATGAGCATTTTATTACTGAAAATTTGAATGATATTTGTGCCTCTATTCAGTACACCATTATTCAGATTTTAATGGAGAAACTGAAATTGGCTGTAGCCGAAACGGGTATCAAACAAATTACAATTGGCGGAGGCGTTTCAGCTAATTCTGGAATTAGAGAAACATTAAAAGATGCTGAAACCAAATATGGCTGGAAAACTTTTATTCCGAAATTTGAATATACCACTGACAACGCCGCAATGATTGGAATTGTGGGTTATTATAACTTTTTAGAAGAAAACTTCAGTACATCGGAAGTAGTGTCTAAAGCAAGAATTGAATTTTAAAAACTATGCAATTATTCTATAATTCCGAAATTAAATCGGGCGATATAACGTTTACTTTTGACAAAGAAGAGAGCAAACACATTATTAAAGTTTTACGAAAACAAGAAGGACATAAAATTCATATTACAAATGGATTAGGCTATTTATTTATTTCTGAAATAGTTTTAGGATTAGAAAAAAAATGCGAAGTAAAAATCATTGAAGAACAGTTTTTTAAACCGTCCACTTTTTATACACATATCGCCGTTGCTCCAACCAAAATGCACGATAGAATAGAATGGTTTTTAGAGAAAGCCACGGAAATTGGAATTCACGAAATCACACCCATTATTTGCGAACATTCGGAAAGAAAAATATTCAAAATTGATAGAGCAGAGAAAATTATTCAATCGGCCACAAAACAATCCAATCAATATTATTTACCTAAAATAAATGAAGCAATTTCTTTATCTGAATTTATTAAAAAAAATCAGAATGGACAGAAATTTATTGCACATTGTGAAGAAACTCAGAAGAAATCATTTTCTGAAGAAATAGAAAAAAACCAATCTGTAACCATATTAATTGGTCCAGAAGGTGACTTTTCCACAAAAGAAATTAAATTAGCTTTAGAAAACAATTTTATTCCTGTAACTTTGGGGAATACTCGGTTAAGAACAGAAACGGCTGCTTTAGTAGCTTGTCATACAATTGTATTGAAAAATGAATAAACTTTTATTTTTTGGAATTTTATTAGTTTGGAATTTGGGATTTTCTCAAGACATTGCTGTTTTGAAATATGCTGGAGGTGGCGATTGGTATGCAAACCCTACTTCATTGCCTAATTTAGTGAAGTTTTGCAATCAAAACATTAATACGAAATTGAATGCAAAAGTCAATGCTGTTGACGTAGGTAGTGCAGAATTATTCTTATATCCTTTTGTACATATGACTGGGCACGGAAACGTTGTTTTTAGTAATAATGATGTTCAAAATCTTAGAAATTACTTAAATTCTGGTGGATTCTTACATATTGATGATAATTTTGGGATGGATGAGTATATCCGAAAAGAAATTAAAAAATTATATCCCGACGCCCCTTTACTTGAAATTCCAAAATCACATCCTATTTTTCAAAGTCCATTTCCTTTTCCAAATGGTTTACCAAAAATACACGAACACGACAATAAACAACCACAAGCTTTTGGTATTTTCATTGAAAATAGATTAGCTTTATTATATACTTATGAATGCGACTTAGGCGACGGTTGGGAAAGCCAAGAAGTTCATAACGATCCTATTTCTGTTAGAGAAAAAGCACTAAAAATGGGTGCTAATATCCTAAATTACGTGTTTTCAAACTAAACAAATTAGTTTTTCACATTCTTTTCAACAATTTCCTGTTACAAATAAATATTTTTTTATATTTGTGGAAGTAAGAATTCAATTCAATATATGAGTTGGAAAACAAATAATTTTTTATAATGCAAAAAATTCCAAGTGTAGACTTA
>CAZULO010000127.1:0-8360 GCA_964621245.1 uncultured Flavobacterium sp. | reverse complement strand
TAATAAATAACAACAAGAAATTAGGCCTAATAACGGAATTAACGATAGATTTTTAGTGAAAGATAAAAACATCATTACTAAAATAAGGATAAAAAATATAACCATTGGTAAATTTTTGGCTAATTTATCGATTGAAAAATCAAAAGTATCTGTAAAAAATCCAGGAACAAAAGTAATTACTATAAATACAGAAAGTGCTACTAATCCGGGAAATATAAACTTCGAGTTAATGTAAGGCAAATGAAATTTACCTGCTTCTTTTTCTCTTCTTGGAATTAACAAAACACCACCACAAACTAATACAAAAGCGAATAAGGTTCCAATACTGGTAAAATCTAAAACAAAATTTTTATCTGTTAAAATAATTGGTATTCCTACAACTAAACCCGTTATAAGCGTAGCAAAAGAAGGTGTTTTATATTTAGGGTGAATCGTTGAAAAACGCTTTGGCATTAATCCATCACGACTCATAGTCATCCAAATACGTGGTTGTCCCATTTGAAAAACTAACATTACACTTGTCATAGCCACTACCGCACAAATCGCCACTAAAAAGTGCATCCAAGGCAAATCGAAATTTTGCTTCTCAAAAATAAAAGCTAAAGGATCTCCAATACCTTCAAAGGTTTTATAGTTAGCAGCACCCGTTAAAACTAAAGTTAATAAGATGTACACAACGGTACAAATCACTAAAGAATAAATCATACCACGAGGTAAATCTCTTTGTGGATTTTTACTTTCTTCGGCCATTACACTTACTGCATCAAAACCAATATACGCAAAAAACACACCACTTACAGCCATCATTACCCCACTAAAACCGTTTGGCATAAAACTTGGAATTCCTACTGAATTATTAGGTGTCCAATTTCCGAATAAATCATTTTTGAAAATTAAAATCGCACCAACAATTATAATTAATCCAACAACTAACATTTTTATCCAAACCATCAAATTACTGAAGTTTTTACTTTCTTTCACTCCTCTGTAAACCAAGAATGTGATAATGAAATTTATAAGTAAGGCAGGTAAATCTAAAATAAGTTTTAAGCCTCCAATTTCAGAAGCTGTAGTCCATGCTGTGAAGGCTTCACCTTGAATATTTCGATGAAAAGCTTTTGAAGCTTCCATATAACTGGTTGACAAATAAGCTGGAACATGAATATTACATTGTTCTAATAAAGAAGTAAAATAATCACTCCAACTGTAAGCAACATAAATATTTCCAATGGAATATTCCATAATTAAGGCCCATCCAATAATCCAAGCAAATAATTCTCCAAAACTGGAATAGGCATAGGTGTAAGCACTTCCTGCTACAGGTATTCTACTAGCAAATTCCGAATAACAAAAAGCTGTAAAAGCACAAGCAACTGCAACAATTACGAATAAAAAAATAACTCCTGGCCCACCATTAAAAACAGCACTTCCTAAACTACTGAAACTTCCAGCTCCTAAAATAGCTGCAATTCCAAAAAAAGTTAAATCTTTTACTGTCAATACTTTATTTAAACCAGAATGCGCTCCATCTCCTCCTTCTTTCAAAATTGTAGCAATAGGTTTTCTTCTAAATAGTTTCATTTTTAGTATATTTGATTAGGAAGGCAAATATATAATTAAAATTGAAAATGCTTTCTCTTATTTTTATTAAATTACGATAAGCTAAAGCTATTGATAAATAAATTAATATAATAAAAATTTATCAATAACGTTTGATATTCTCTTACTTTTGTAATCAGAAACAATTGAAAATTTAGATATAACTATGGAAGACTACAAAAACTCACATGCAGGATCCGAAGGAGGAAAATGTCCTTTTTCTGGAGCAACTACAAAACAAACAGCAGGAAATGGAACCAGCAACAGAGATTGGTGGCCCAATCAATTAAAATTAAACATTCTACGTCAGCATTCTGAATTATCAAATCCAATGGGAGAAGATTTCGACTATGCTGCTGCATTTGAAAGTTTAGATTACGAAGCTTTAAAAAAAGACATCGTAGCGTTAATGACCGATTCACAAGAATGGTGGCCAGCAGATTATGGCCATTATGGTCCTTTTTTCATTCGTATGGCCTGGCATGCAGCTGGAACTTACAGAGTGGCAGACGGAAGAGGTGGTGCCGGATCGGGACAACAACGTTTTGAACCTTTAAACAGTTGGCCAGACAACGGAAATTTAGATAAAGCTCGTTTATTATTGTGGCCTATTAAACAAAAATATGGTGCAAAAATTTCTTGGGCTGATTTATTAGTTTTAACCGGAAACTGTGCTTTAGAATCAATGGGATTCAAAACATTCGGTTTTGGTGGTGGAAGAAAAGATGTGTGGGAACCAGAACAAGATATTTATTGGGGAACTGAGAAAGATTGGTTAGATAACAAAAGATACCAAGGAGATCGTGAATTAGAAAATCCGTTAGCTGCTGTGCAAATGGGATTAATTTATGTAAATCCTGAAGGTCCAGATGGTAATCCAGACCCATTAGCTTCAGCGAGAGATATTAGAGAAACTTTTGCTCGTATGGCTATGAATGATGAAGAAACTGTAGCTTTAACAGCGGGTGGTCACACATTTGGAAAAGCACACGGAGCCGCAGATCCAGGAAAATATGTTGGACCAGAACCTGCTGGCGCACCAATTGAAGAGCAAAGTTTAGGTTGGAAAAATTCTTTTGGAACAGGCGTTGGAAACGATACTATCACGAGTGGAATTGAAGGAGCATGGACGCCCAACCCAACTCAATGGGATAATGACTATTTTAATGTTTTATTAGGATATGATTGGGAATTAACTACAAGTCCGGCTGGCGCAAAACAATGGACACCAACGGCAGCCTCAAATGCTAGAATGGCTCCAACAGCTGGAGATCCAACACAAACACAGCGTTTAATGATGACTACTGCAGATATGGCTATGAAAATGGATCCTATTTACAATAAAATTTCAAAACGTTTTCACGAAAACCCTGATGAATTTGCAGATGCCTTTGCTCGTGCCTGGTTTAAATTAACTCATAGAGATATGGGACCAATTGAATTGTATTTAGGTCCAGAAGTTCCTCAAGAAGAATTAATTTGGCAAGATCCAATTCCGACAGTAACCTACAAACTTATTGATGATGCGGATATCACAATCTTAAAAGAAAAAATAGCGGCTTCAGGTTTACAAATTTCAGAACTTGTAACAACAGCCTGGGCTTCTGCCTCAACGTATAGAAACTCAGACAAACGTGGTGGTGCTAACGGTGCTAGAATTAATTTAGCCCCTCAAAAATTTTGGGAAGTAAATAATCCAACGCAATTAACTAAAGTAATAAATACCTTAGAAAGCATTCAAACGGCATTTAACGGCGCACAATTTGATGGCAAAAAAGTTTCTTTAGCTGATTTAATTGTACTTGCTGGTGCCGTAGGAATTGAACAAGCTGCTAAAAAAGCAAATCACGACATAAAAGTACCTTTCACTCCTGGAAGAAATGATGTCACTCAAGAACAAACGGATGTTCACTCTTTCGCTGTTTTAGAGCCAGAAGCGGATGGATTTAGAAATTATTCGAAAACTAAATATACCGTTTCAGCGGAAGAAATGTTGGTTGACAAAGCACAATTAATGACACTAACAACATCAGAAATGACCGTTTTAGTAGGTGGATTACGTGTACTTAATGCCAATTACAACCATTCTAATTATGGCGTGTTCACTACTCAACCAGAGACTTTAACAAATGATTTCTTTGTGAATTTATTAGATATCACAACTACTTGGAAAGCGTCAAATGAGGATGATACTTTATTTGAAGGTAGAAACCGTTTTACAGGTGAATTGAAATGGACAGGAACACGTGTAGATTTAATTTTTGGATCGAATTCTGAATTAAGAGCCTTGGCGGAAGTATATGGAAGTTCAGATGCAAAATCAAAATTTATCCATGACTTCGTAAATGCATGGAATAAAGTGATGAATTTAGATCGATTTGATTTAAAGAAATAATTTAAAAAAATCCCCAAATTTTAGAGGTAGCTTGGAAACAAGCTGCCTTTTATTTTACACAGAAATCTTAAAAAGACAAACTATAAGATTCTCTTATTATCTGATAAGAAATTACAATAAAATTAGATATAACACATCTAAAATTTAGCTACTTTTGCACCAGATTTAAAAAACAAAAAAATAAACAAAAAAATTATGGCATTAGTAGGAAAACAATTCCCGAACATTACCGTTGACGCTATCTCAGAAATGGGTGACAACTTAAGAATTAACGTTTTAGAAGAAGCTACAAAAAACAACAAAAAAGTACTTTTATTTTGGTATCCAAAAGATTTTACTTTCGTTTGTCCAACTGAATTACATGCTTTTCAAGCTGCTTTACCAGAATTTGAACAAAGAAATACAATTGTAATTGGTGCATCTTGCGATACGAATGAAGTTCACTTTGCTTGGTTAAACACAGCAAAAAACAACGGTGGAATTGAAGGAGTAACTTATCCTTTATTAGCAGATACTACTCGTAACTTAGCCAATGCTTTAGATATTTTAGATATTGCTGATGAATTTAACGAAGCTACAGGTGATTACCTTTTAACTGGTTCTAATGTAACGTTCCGTGCTACTTATTTAATTGATGAAACTGGTAAAATTTTCCACGAAAGTGTAAACGATATGCCATTAGGAAGAAACGTAAACGAATACTTACGTATGGTAGATGCTTATACTCATATTCAAACTAAAGGTGAAGTTTGTCCTGCAAACTGGGAAGCTGGTAAAGAAGCTATGAGTGCTGACCGTTTAAGTACAGCTGCTTATTTAAGCCAAAACTAAGACAATAAAACAATTCTCAATGTGTCGATAAGCCAATTATTGACACATTGTTTTATATTCAACAAAAATTGGCACATTGACTCTTTGTCCAATTGAAAATTTAAAATTATGTTCTTTGAATTAGAAAAAGATAATTTACCAGAAGTAATTGCTTCCAATGAAGTAGTTTTAGTGCAATTCTCAGCATCATGGTGTGGAAATTGCCGAATAATGAAGCCTAAATTTAAAAAAATGGCTAGTGAAAATGAAAATATTCCTTTTTTAGTGATAGATGCGGAACAATTTACAGAATCAAGAAAACTAGCTAACGTTGATAATTTACCAACCTTCGCTGCTTTCAAAAACGGAGTGTTAGTTAATCAAACGCAAACCAACAAAGCAGAAGTTTTAGCAGAATTAGTGGCAAGTGTAGTGTAATAGTTTAAAAGGTTAAAAGGAATTGTGGTTATGGTTTGTGTTTATTTTATTAACTTAAATTTTCTGAATCCATTTATTCGCATTCCCTTTAGAACTATTAACCTTATAAACTTCTAAACTAAATACATACAATCCCTTTTAAACTCATAACCTTATAAACTTCTAAACTCAAAAAATGAAATTACCTGTTATTAAACACTTAAATCAGTTTGTAGAAGAAAACGATGCAGACTACCTAGTTGAAACAATCGCCGTATTGGAACATTTATGTGAATTAGAATCTTTAAAAGATGAAGAACTAGATGTCATTGCCGAATTAATTTCAAACATGTATGGCGCATTAGAAGTGCACAAAATGATTAAAGAAGGAAAAGATAAAAAAACAGCACTAAACGATTTTATGAAACGTGTTTTAGGAGCTATTGACAAATAAATACTAACTCTCAAGAAATTGAGAGTTTTTTTTTGATATCAAAAGACTAAATTCATACTTTTAAGCCCTTTAAAATCAATCAAAAATGAAACTAGAAATATTCCAAATTGATGCTTTCACTCCTCACCTATTTGGAGGAAATCCAGCTTGTGTGATCCCTTTAAAAGAATGGTTACCAGATGAAATACTTTTAAAAATTACACAGGAAAATGCCGTTGCCGAGACCGCTTTTTTTGTAGATTTAGGCGACACAATCCATTTGCGCTGGTTTACACCTGAAATTGAAATGGATTTATGCGGCCATGCTACCTTAGCCACTGCACACTGTTTAAAAACCCATTTAAACTATCCAAAAAACACCATAACCTTTGAAACTTTGAGTGGCGAATTAACAGTTACTGTTACAGATCATTTATATCATTTAGATTTTCCTTCCAGAATGCCTGTGATTAGTACATTACCTGAAAATATTTCCAAATCATTAAACATTCAACCTAAAGAAGTATATCTATCTAGGGATTATGTTTTGGTATATGAGACGGAAGAAGATGTAAAAAACATTACCATAAATAAGCACTATTTTGATGAGATCAATCTGCAAACAGGTGGTGTGATTGTTACAGCAAAAGGAGATTCTTGTGATTTCGTTTCCCGATTTTTTACACCTCAAGCCTCTATTTTAGAAGACCCAGTAACGGGTTCTGCGCATTGTTCTTTAATTCCTTTTTGGGCAGCTCGTTTGCAAAAAAACGAATTAGACGCTCAACAAATTTCAGAACGAAAAGGCTATCTAAAATGTATCAATCAAGGAAACCGCGTACGTATAAGTGGAGAAGCTAGAACGTATGCTGTCGGACATATTTGGATTTCTTAACAGACTAATTCGATTTAAATATACTTCTTGCTAAAAACAAACTTAAAAGCAAGACGAAAACACTTAAATAACCTACAACATCTTACCTTATTATGGCTTGAATTTGTGGGTTTTTTGTAATTAATAATCCTGCTACAAAAGAGGCTAAACCGGTTCCTAATTGCTGCATACTACTATTGAAACTTTGAAAACTTCCTCTTGAATTTTCAGTAAACACATTACTTACCATCGCACTTCCTGAAACGCCTCGTCCTTTAGAAACAGCAAACCAAATAGCCAAAAAAGTTAAGGTTACAGAAGCTTCAGTTTTATAAGGTAAATTAGTTAAAATGATAATTAGAGGTAATACTGTTAACTACTTTAAAAGACAGAAGAGTTCTTAAATCGAAAATTACTGATACTAAATTTTAGATTAAAACCACTTTTTCTTCAACCAAAAAGCAACATTCACTAAAATAATTAAGGCTGGTACTTCAACCAACGGACCAATTACACCTGCAAATGCTTGTCCGCTATGAATTCCGAAAACACCAATTGAAACCGCTATGGCTAATTCAAAATTATTTCCTGATGCCGTAAAAGATAAGGCCACCGCATCTCTGTAATTAGCACCTATTTTCTTCGATACAAAAAACATTAAGAAAAACATAATCACAAAGAAAATCACTAATGGAATGGCTATTCGAACCACATCTAAAGGTAAATCTACCATCATTTCGCCTTTTAAACTAAACATCACTACAATCGTAAAAAGTAAAGCTATTAATGTGATTGGAGAAACGAAAGGAATAAATTTTTGATTGAAAAACTTCTCACCCAAATATTTTTTTATTGCAAATCTACTCAAAACAGCTAAAGCAAAAGGAATTCCTAGATAAATCCCAACAGTTTTTGCAATTTCTGCAATAGTTATATTTAATTCTACACCTTCAATCCCCAATAGAGGCAACATAATTTTCAAATAAAAATAAGCATATAAACTAAAAAAGAAAACTTGCAACAAACTATTAATTCCTATTAAACCTGCAGTTAATTCGCGGTTTCCTTCGGCTAATTCGTTCCAAACAAGTACCATGGCAATACAAGGTGCAATTCCGATAATGATTAAACCTGTCATATATTCTGGATAATCTTTTAAGAAAAACGTTGCTAAAATAAACATTAAAAAAGGTCCGAAAATCCAGGTAATGAAAAACGACGCTGTTAATAACTTTGGTTGTTCAAACATTTTTGGAACTTTTGAAAAATCGATTTTTGTTAAAGGTGGATACATCATTAAAATCAACCCAATGGCTAATGGAATATTTGTCGTACCAGAAGAAAATGAATTAATAAAATTGGAAGAATTCGGAATAAAATAGCCAATCGCCACGCCAATCAACATGGCTAAAAATATCCAAAGTGTTAAAAAACGGTCTAAAAATCCTAATCTTTTTTTCATATTTAAGGTTTACCGCAAAGATGCAAAGAAAGCGCAAGGTTCGCGAAGTTTTAATTTATTTAATTTGATTGAAAACTTATTTTTGTTTGATTCTTAATGCAAAGAAATCGCAAGGTTTACTAAATTTTATTTATTTAATTTGATTGAAAAGGTATTATTGTTTAGTTTTTACCGCAAAGACGCAAAGAAAGCGCAAGGTTCGCGAAGTTTTAATTTATTTAATTTGATTGAAAACTTATTTTTGTTTGATTCTTAATGCAAAGAAATCGCAAGGTTTACTAAATTTTATTTATTTAATTTGATTGAAAAGGTATTATTGTTTAGTTTTTACCGCAAAGACGCAAAGAAAGCGCAAGGTTCGCGAAGTTTT
>CAZULO010000126.1:5873-8593 GCA_964621245.1 uncultured Flavobacterium sp. | reverse complement strand
GGTGTGGGTTGGAATGCCAGCTGTTGCCAACACTGTGAAGCTTGTATTAACGGACAACAACAAATGTGTGCAAACGGACAAGCCACTATTGTAGGGAAACATGGTGGATTTGCGAATAAAATTAGAGTAAACTGGATGTGGGCCATTCCAATCCCAGAAAATATTGAGTTTGCAGAAGTAGGACCACTTTTATGTGGCGGAATTACCGTTTTTTCTCCACTATTACAACATAATATTTTACCAACTGCACGTGTTGGAGTTTTTGGAATTGGTGGTTTAGGTCATATGGCACTTAAATTTTTAAAAGCTTGGGGCGTAAACCTTACGGCTTTCACCTCTTCATTAGATAAAACAGAGGAACTTAAAGGTTTTGGTGCTACTAACGTAGTTTCAAGTGTAGATACAGAAGAACTAAATAAATTACAAGGTACGTTTGACTTATTAATCATTACAGCTAATGTAAAATTAGATTGGGACAGCATTACGGCCTTATTAGCAAATAACGGAAAATTACATTTCGTAGGCGCTATTTTAGAACCAATTCCAGTAAATATCTTCCCTCTTTTATTAGCGAAGAAAAGTATTAACGCCTCACCAACAGGTTCTCGTGCTGAAATTGATACGATGTTGAAATTCGCAGCACAACACAACATCATACCACAAACGGAACATTTTCCTTTATCAAAAGCGAATGAAGCGATGGCACATTTACACAGTGGTAAAGCAAAATACAGAATTGTATTAGATATGGATTTATAGTAATCTGTTGGGTGTAATTAAAAAAACGTCAATTCGAGTGTTTTTTGTGCAGTAAAACGAAACAAAAAATGTATCAAGAATAGTTTTTAATGAAATTTTTCTAGTTCTCGATACGATTTTTTGACAAAATCACTCGAACTGACGAAAAATTCTTATCAGAAACTAATTACCCCCATAGGATTTATAGAAGTATAAATGTAAATTTTACTAGTATAAACTTAGCTATCTGATAAAAAAAAGGTACTCATTAGAGTACAATAATATAAATAGAGAACAAATTAGTAACTATAAAAAATGTAAGTATGGCAACAACTAGAAGAGCAACAGCCGTTTGGAATGGAACAGGTGCAGAAGGCACAGGAAGCTTAAATTCCTCAAACAAATTTTTTGACAATACACCTTACAGTTTTAAATCTCGTTTCGAAAACGAAGATGGAAAATTAGGGACTAACCCAGAAGAATTAATTGCAGCAGCCCACTCAGGTTGTTATGCCATGGCGTTAAGTTTCGCTATCAGTCAAGCTGGATTTACTCCAGACGAATTAAAAGTAGATGCCAAAGTAATTCTTGATGCCGTTGAAGGTGGATTCGCAATTACAGGCATTGAATTAAATTTAGTTGGGAAAGTTTCAGGAATGGAAGAATCGCAATTTAATGAATTAGCCGATGCCGCAAAAGTAGGATGCCCGATTAGCAAAGCCTTAAGTGCTACACCTATTACTTTAAACAAACAATTTATTAAATAATTAAAAAACACTCATTAATATGAATATCACATTAGAACAAGCAGAGGCAGTAATTGCAGCAGCAAAATTAAAATCTATTGAAATTGACACTAAAATGGATATCTGTGTTGTAGATGCAGGTGCGAATCTAGTTGCGTTTGCTCGTATGGACGGCGCTTGGATTGGATCAATAGATATCTCTTTCAAAAAAGCAAAAACATCCGCTTGGTTCACCATGGATACAGCCACTTTAACTCCTTTAGTAAAACCAGAAGCCCCTTTATTTAATATCGAGCACAGTAATGGTGGACTAATTACTTTCCCAGGTGGAGTAGTTATTAAAAACGCAGAAGGAGTTGTAATTGGTGCAATTGGCGTAAGTGGAAGTAGCGTAGAAAACGACCATATTGTAGCCGAAGCAGGCGCACAAGCTATAGCATAAATAAATAAAACCCCCGTTTTATTTACGTAAAGCCTTTCAGACATTTTGTTTGTTAGGCTTTTTTTATGCTAAAAAATCTGCTCACAGACGGCAAACTGAAAAGCAACTCTTTTTCTCTTAAATTTAAAATAAAAATAACTAATCTCTATAATATAATTTTGCAATCGATACCGACAAAACCAAAGTACATAAAATTAAAATTGTAACTTTTTTTTATCGCAACCTAGCAAAAAAATATTGTGACAAAAAAATATAAAATAAAAAAAGGACACGTTTTTAGTGTCCAAAAAAAGAAAAATTTAAAAAAGTCACAAAAAGTGTGTCCTTGTTATTTTTTTTAAAAAAAAATCACGAGTAACGCAATACATTTAAACCTTCATCTGGCGGTACATGGAAAAATAAAATTTCATAACTTTGTTTGGATGCGTAACTCGTTTGAATCTATTAGAATATGGATAAACCAAAAATATATCAACTGCTTTTTTCAAGTGTTTATCCTTTATATATTCAAAAAGTGGAGAGAAAAGGCCGTACTAAAGCTGAATTAGATGCCGTAATTTTTTGGCTAACAGGTTATGATGAGCAAACCTTACAACAACAAATTGATTTGAAGAATGACTTCGAAACGTTCTTCACACAAGCTCCACAAATACATCTAAATGCTACTAAAATTATAGGCGTCATTTGCGGCTATCGCGTAGAAGATATTGAAGACAAAGTGGTTCAACAAATTCGCTATTTAGATAAATTGGTGGACGAATTAGCCAAGGGCAGAAAAATGGAAAAAATTTTAA
>CAZULO010000126.1:0-5773 GCA_964621245.1 uncultured Flavobacterium sp. | reverse complement strand
AATTCGAAAAATTCGAAAATTCGTGGCTAATAATTTACTTTTGTCCAAAATAAAACCATCATCATGCAAACTATTGAAACTGTATTAGAATTAAACGACGAAATCGCTATCATTGAAGCTGTAGGCACACACATTTGGGCTAAAAAAGAATCAGGTGATTTAAATCCATTCGAACTAAATTTTGTGTATGTAGATATTTTCGAAGCAGCTATGAATGAAGGTGGTTTACACTACTTTTTCAACACGGAAAGTGGCGACTTTGCAACAGAAATTATTCAAGCGTATAAAGATATTAACGCCCCAAAAACAGCTACTCTACTAACTAAAGCTTTTCAATTACTAACGGTAAAATATACCACGAACACAGAAGATAGAAAAAAAGTAATTGCCAAATTAGACGAAAAAATCACTTCGGGTTGGGAAGATTTAGATGAACTGTTTTTTACAGAAGAAGAGGAAGATGTAGTGAATTTAATTGTAGCTTACATTCGAGCAAACAAATCCAAGTTTATGAATTCATAGGTGTAACAAGTTTCCAAAACTTTCGTCTTACTATAGAATTTAATACGAAATCACTTTGGAAACTATCTTAAAAATCACCAATTTACATAAAAAATACCGCAAAGTTCATGCGGTAAACAATGTATCCGTTGAAATTAAAAAAGGAAATGTATACGGAATTTTAGGTCCAAACGGTTCCGGAAAATCAACTACTTTAGGAATTGTTTTAAATGTTGTAAACAAAACTTCGGGAGAATTTGAATGGTTTGGAGGTAAATATACTACCCACGAAGCCTTAAAAAAAGTGGGTGCCATTATCGAGCGACCAAATTTTTATCACTACATGACAGCAGAAGACAATTTAAAGTTAGTCTGCAAAATTAAAAACATCCCTTACACCAAAGTATACGAAAAATTAGAATTAGTCGGACTTTTGGAACGAAAAGACAGCAAATTCAAAACCTTTTCGTTAGGTATGAAACAACGTTTAGCGATTGCTTCTGCCCTACTAAACGACCCAGAAATCTTAATTTTAGACGAACCTACCAACGGTTTAGACCCACAAGGAATCAGACAGATTAGAGATCTTATAAAGGTAATTGCCAATCAGGGAACCACTATTTTATTAGCGTCTCACTTATTAGATGAAGTCGAAAAAGTATGTTCTCACGTAATTGTAATTAGAAATGGCGTAACCTTATACCAAGGAACCGTTGATGGAATAACAGCCAATGAAGGTTTCTTCGAGCTAGAATCAGAAAATTTAGATCAATTACAATCCGCTTTGCAACATTTTTCTCAAATTGAAAAAATTGAAAAAGAAGAAAATAAATTGGTCGTATACTTGAAGGCTAATTTGGATCCTGCAGCATTAAATGCTTATTTATTTCAACAAAACATCACCTTAACGCATTTGGTAAAACGCAAACACAGTTTAGAAGAACAGTTTTTAGAATTAACAAAACAAACTTAATTTCTAATCCTTTTACCATATACCTTTCACCTTTCAATCCATAACCATGATACGATTACTTTCCATAGAATTACAAAAAATTTGGCAAAATAGAGCCAGTAAAATCCTTACTATACTCTATTTTCTATCTCTTTCCTTATTAGCAACAGTAGCCTTAATTGAGTTTGAATTTGGTCCATTTAAATTTGAAGCGGCCAAAAGTGGTTTCTTTAACTTTCCTTATATTTGGCACTTTACTACCTATGTTGCCTCTTGGTTAAAACTTTTTTTAGGTGTAGTTATCGTTTCGATGATAGCCAACGAATATAGTTATGGCACCTTGAAACAAAATTTAATTGATGGCATGTCAAAAAAAGAATTCTTACTTTCTAAAGTGTATACCATTATACTATTATCTGCAATTTCAACTGTATTCGTTTTTATAGTGAGTTTAGTTTTAGGCTTAAAATATTCTTCTTTTACTGAGTTCAGTATTATTAGCTCTGATTTAGAATATCTATTTGCCTACTTCTTAAAACATGTCGCTTTCTTTTCATTTTGTTTGTTTTTAGCCTTACTAATCAAACGATCTGCCTTTACTTTAGGGTTCATCTTTGTTTGGTTTTTAGCAGAAACTATCGGACATGCCGTATTAAAATATAAAATTTTAGGATATACACGTTTAGACAAAAATACTAAAGTAATAGATTGGGTCAAAGATGCTCTACCTCTGGAATCAATGTCTAACCTTATCGTAGAACCATTTAGTAGATTAAGCTTCGTAAAATCAGTCACACAAACAGTTGGAGCAACCATTGAAAAAAACTACGCAGTACAACCTATATCTGTAGCTATTGTCTTATTTTGGACCTTATTATTCTTATTTTTATCTTATAGATTACTAAAAAAACGAGATTTGTAGTATCTTTGCCGATGCTATGAAAAAAAATATAATTACACTTTTTATCTTTTCATTTACAGTTGGATTTGCTCAAAATATAACTGTAAATGAATCTTTCACACCACAACAATTAATAGAAAACATATTAGTAAATAGCGGCTGTGTTTCTGTTACTAATTTTTCTGCAAGTGGCGGTAATTTTGGCACTGGCGAATTAAGTTATGGCTATTTTAATGCTAATGGTTCGGCTTTCCCATTTCAAGAAGGAATTTTATTATCTACAGGAAAATTAAATTCTGCGATTGGACCAAACAGTAACTTTTCAGATGATACAAATGGTTCAGGATGGGCAGGGGATTCCGATTTAAATTCCGCTTTAGGCTTATCCAATACCTTTAACGCATCGGTGTTAGAATTTGATTTTATTCCAAATGCAAATACGATTAGTTTTGAATATATTTTTTCTTCAGAACAATACCTATTAAATCCCTCTTCTGGACAATGTAATTTTACAGATGGATTTGCTTTTTTACTAAAAGAAGCAAGTGCCACAACATATCAAAATTTAGCTTTAATCCCTGGAACTACTACACCAGTTCGAGTAAATACAGTAAGAGGTAGCGGAACCAATTGTCCGTCTGCAAATGAAGCCTATTTCGACGCTTTCAACACCGGAAATTATCCTACCGCTTTTGATGGTCAAACTAAAATATTAACGGCACAATCTGCAGTAACACCCGGAGTAACCTATCATATTAAATTAGTAATTGCCGATGAAGGAAACGGTCGATTCGATTCTGGAATATTTTTAAGAGCTGGAAGTTTTATCTCAGAAAAAGACTTAGGACCTGATCGTTTAATAGCAACTGGAAACCCGTTGTGTGATACGGAAGTCTTAACATTAAACGCTACCCAAGTTGGAGCTACCAATTACCAATGGTTCCAAAATGGCAATCCGTTAGTTGGCGAAAACAACGCCACTTATGATGTAAGTGCAGCAGGAACATATTCCGTGCAAATTGATATTAACACAAGTTGTACTTTAACGGGTGAAATTGAAATTGAAGAAGCACCAATTCTGACCATTGCAGCTAGTAATTTTGAAATTTGTGATACAAATACGGATGGTTTTGCTCTGTTTGATTTAGCCACAATTAAATCACAAATTTTCACTAGTTTACCCGCAAATTTTACAGTAGACTTGTTTGATTCCACTACAGCAACTACAGCATTAGCTTCAAACTACACCAACACAGATGATTTTCAGCAAATCATTTATGCTCGAATTACCAACATTGCCAATTGCTATGGAAACATTCCAATTACTTTAAACGTGAATATTTTTCCTGAAGTTTTCACAGATGAAACCATCGGAATCTGCAATAACACTGCCACCAACATCAGTGCCCCAAACGGATATACTTACAGTTGGAATACCAATCCGATTCAAACCACACAAACTATTACAGTCGCTGCTGCAGGAACCTATACCGTAACCTGCACCAATACCGATAATTGTTCTAAAACAAAAACGTTTACTGTGGTAAATTCAGAAATCGCCACAATTACAAATATTGAAGTAAACGATTTTAATGAAGAATTAACAGCCACTATTTCTGTAACCGGAAATGGCGACTACGAATACGCATTAGACGGAATCAATTATCAAAATAGCCCTATTTTCAATCTAACAGATACAGGAGAATACACTATTTATGTGAACGACAAAAACAACTGCGGCGTAACGTTTCAAACATTTTATGCGTTAAGTTATCCTAAATATTTCACGCCTAACAACGATGGCTATAACGATACTTGGTTTATCAAAAATCTAAACAAAAAAGGTTTAGAAAATAGTAAAATTTACATTTTTGATCGATTCGGCAAGTTTCTTAAACAAATCAGTGCTAATGGAACAGGTTGGAACGGAACCTATAATGGAAATCCACTTTCGTCATCCGATTATTGGTTTGTTTTAGAAGCTTCAAACGGAAAAACATTCAAAGGTCATTTTAGTTTAAAACGATGATAAAAAACCTTTTCTTAGTAGCTATAGGCGGCGCATTTGGAAGTATAGCCAGATATTTGTTAAGTTATTTTTTTACTAAAAACAATGTGGCAAACTTTCCATGGGCAACTTTTATAGCTAACACCTTTGGGTGTTTAGTAATTGGACTTTTTTGGGGATATATCCAAAAAAACAACCTTCAAAACGACACGCTCAAACTTTTAGTAATCACCGGATTTTGCGGAGGTTTCACTACTTTTTCTACATTTAGTTTAGAAAACATTCAATTCATACAAAATCAAAACTATAACTTAGCTATTCTATATACCTTATCCTCTATTGTAATTGGTTTTTTAGCTGTTAGTATAGGATTTAAACTTATCCACTCATGATCCATTTAAACGAAACTCAAATTTCTGAAGTCCGAACGCTTTTAGCTACTCCAAAAAAAATAGCCATCATCCCGCACAGGAATGTAGATGGAGATGCGATGGGATCTACTTTAGGATTATATCATATTTTAAAACCACTAAATCATAGCATTACTGTTGTTGTTCCAAATGAAATTCCTGACTATTTACAATGGATTCCAGGCACCAAAGAAGCTACACAAATTTATGAAGGTGCCAAAGTAAATGAAGCCATTCAGACTTTGAAAGAAGCCGATTTGATTTTTACTTTAGACTTCAATGCTTTTCACAGAACTGGTGAACAAATGGAAAGTGTACTTAAAACACTAGAAACTACTTTTGTGATGATTGATCATCATGAAAAACCAGATGGATATGCGAAATATATGTTTTCAGATATCGAATACAGTTCTACTTGTCAAATGGTATATGATTTCGCACAACAACTAAAATTAGAACAATATATCAACCTTAACGCTGCAACTTGTTTATATACAGGAATAGCTACTGATTCAGGTGGTTTCCGTTTTCCAAGAACAACTGGAAATTTACATCGAATTGTAGCAGATCTTATTGATAAAGGTGTAGATAATTCTCAAATCCACGTTAATTTATACGACAACGGCGATTATAACCGCTTACAAATTTTAGGAAAAGCTTTAACCAATTTAAAAGTCTTACCACAATACAAAACCAGCTACATTACCCTTTCACAAGAAGAACAAAATGCTTTACAAGTAAAAAAAGGAGACACAGAAGGAATCGTGAATTACGGATTAACTATAAAAGATATTGATTTCACCGCTTTTTTCACAGAAGTTAAAGAGGAAAACATGATCAAAATTTCGTTTAGATCTCAAGGAAATTTTGACGTCAATCAATTCGCAAGAAATCATTTTAATGGTGGCGGACATAAAAATGCTGCGGGTGGAAAATCTTTTGATACTTTAGAAGACACAATAACTAAATTTATTGCTATTTTAGCAATCGAAAAAAAATAA
>CAZULO010000125.1:0-8624 GCA_964621245.1 uncultured Flavobacterium sp. | reverse complement strand
AAATCATGAGACAACTTTCGTGCCAATACAAATAAATAGTCAGAAAGTCGGTTTAGGTACTTAATGGCTATGTCAGCAACAGGTTCATTATGACTTAAATGTACGGCTAATCGCTCGGCTCTACGGCAAACGCAACGTGCAATATGACAATATGACACGGTTGTATGACCGCCAGGCAAAACGAAATGTGTCATTGGTGGCAAAGCAGCTTCCATGGTATCGATTTCATTTTCTAATAATTCGATGTCGCTTTCTAAAATCCCAAGGTTTTGTAGGCGTTTTTCACCGTTTTTCATCACTTCTTTTTCAGGCGGAGTGGCTAAAATGGCTCCAACAGTAAATAATCTGTCTTGAATTTCGATTAAAATATCTTTATAATGCGAATTAAAATCTTGATCACGAATTAATCCGATATATGAATTTAATTCGTCAACTGTGCCATAGCTTTCAATTCTCATATGATCTTTAGGAACTCGTGTACCACCAAATAGGGAAGTAGTGCCTTTATCTCCTGTTTTAGTATATACTTTCATTAGTTGTTTTTGTTTTTTTGAAGCGAAACAACCACTCCGAGTGTTATTGATATTGCAATAAATGCCAACGACAACCATTCTGGGAAAAATTCTGGAAAATGGTGAATCAACAACATTTTAATTCCTACGAATGTCAAAATAGCAATTAAGCTGTATTCGATGTAACTGAATTTTTCAATCATGTTGGCTAAAAAGAAATACATAGAACGTAATCCTAAAATGGCAAAAATGTTTGAGCTAAACACCAAAAACGGATCTGATGTTATGGCTAAAATAGCAGGAACACTATCTAAAGCAAAAATAACATCCATCACTTCGATTACGATTAAAGCTATAAATAAAGGAGTTACATAATTAATTTTGTCTTTTTTGATAAAGAATTTTTGACCTTCAATTTCAGTATGTACTGGAAATATTTTACCTATTAATTTGTAGATTTTAGAATCTTTTGGATCAAATTCTTCTTCTTCCTTGCTGAAAAGCATTTTCATGGCAGTAAAAATTAAGAAAGCTCCAAAAACATAAATAATCCATTCAAATCTGTTGATTAGAGCTACACCTAAAAATATCATTAAACCTCTAAAAACTATGGCTCCGATGATTCCCCAGAATAAAACTCTGTGTTGGTATTTTTGTGGAATCTTGAAAGAAGAAAAAATTATAGCAATTACAAATATGTTGTCGGCACTTAAAGAAAGTTCAATTAAATAACCAGTGATGTATTTAATGGAAGCATCGGCTGCTTTTAAGTTTGTTGGATTGGCAATATGTTCACCACTATATAATAGGTAAACCACTCCAGAAAAGAAAAAGGAAAGTGTAACCCAAAGGATTGTCCATTTTGAGGCTTCTTTACTGCTAATAATGTGTGGGTTTTTGTTAAAAACACCTAAGTCTAACGCTAAAAATATTGAAATTGCGATTAGGAAAATAATCCAAACTGTCATAATAATTGATTTTTCAGCAAATATAAATCAAAAATCAGACTTTTTTAGTTTCGGTAAGCTTAAATATGCTACGTTTAGTTTATCTTCCGAGTAAGTGTCTGTTTTGGTAATTTTTAAACTGAATTTATTCTTAAATTCTGGTAGTAAAATATCATCCATTTTATAAATCTCGTCGATATCTACTCCGTATTTTTCATCTATGTGAGAGGGAGCTTCTTTAAAACTAAATTTTTTATAAAAAGTAGATTTTTTTGCTTTTCGGATGGCTTCAGCTTTTGTTTTTGCTACAACTAGAATTTTGTGATGGTACTCTTCCATATCGTTAGGTAAATAACCACCTAAATTGATAAAGAAAATTTTTTCTTCCCCAAAATAGGAATCTTTTTCAACTACTTCGATTTTATAATTGTCTATAAATTCAACCTTTCGCCAAGAATCTATATGAAATTTCCCGTTGCATTCTTTCCAAGAATTTGAAATATGCGGAATTAATTCTTTTAAGTAATTAGCTATTCCGAAAAACACATCATGTTGTTCTGTAAGTCGGTTTTTTGGGGTGCACCCTATAATTGCGAAGTAGAAATTCATTTAAAAAGTTTTTATTTTGATTCGACCCCTATTTTTTTAGGGGTATATTTTTTTATTTGGTAATTATTTGTATTTTTGTCCTATAAAATTAAGGATATAATTTTTAAAACACAACTTTATGGCTACACTTCGTTTCCAAGCTTTAGAAAAAGCTACCAGCAGAAAACCAGTTTCTTTTGAAGAAACGGCTAGAAAATCTGAAATTTTTGGTTCAAATGTATTTAATGACAAAGCAATGCGTCAATATTTAACACCTGATGCATACAAAGCAGTTAAAAGTGCTATTGAATTAGGAACTAAGATCGATCGTAAAATTGCAGATTATGTTGCGATGGGAATGAAAGAATGGGCTTTATCTAAAAACGTTACGCATTACACCCATTGGTTTCAACCTTTAACAGGAACAACAGCAGAAAAGCACGATGCTTTTTTTGAAACCTCAATGGATGGTTCTGATCCAGTTGAAAAATTTGGTGGAAGTCAGTTAGTACAACAAGAACCAGATGCCTCTTCTTTTCCAAATGGTGGAATTAGAAATACATTTGAAGCTCGTGGTTATACGGCTTGGGATCCAACATCACCTGCTTTTATTTTTGGGAGTACTTTATGTATTCCAACAGTTTTTGTATCTTACACCGGTGAAGCTTTAGATAATAAAACGCCTTTATTAAGAGCATTAAGTGCTATTGATACTGCCGCTACTGAGGTCGCTAAATATTTCGATAAAAACGTTAAAAAAATTACTCCGACTTTAGGTTGGGAACAAGAATATTTCTTAATTGATTCAGCTTTAGCAGCAACTAGACCAGATATTATCGCTACAGGAAGAACTTTGTTAGGTCATACTTCATCAAAAGGACAACAATTAGATGATCATTATTTTGGTTCGATTCCAACTCGTGTGTTACAATACATGAGAGAATTAGAAAACGAGTGTATGTTGTTAGGAATTCCAGTCAAAACACGTCATAATGAAGTAGCACCTGGACAATTTGAATTAGCTCCAATTTTTGAAGAAACTAATCTTGCAGTAGATCACAACTCGTTATTGATGGATGTGATGGAAAAAGTAGCAGAAAGACATGATTTCAAAGTGTTATTTCACGAAAAACCTTTCAAAGGTGTAAATGGTTCGGGAAAACACAATAACTGGTCGTTAGCAACAGATACAGGAATTAACTTATTGTCTCCTGGTAAAACACCTATGAGTAACTTAATGTTCTTAACGTTTTTTATCAATACCATCAAAGCGGTTCATGATTATGAAGAATTATTAAGAGCTTCAATAGCCTCTGCAAGTAACGATCACCGTTTAGGAGCGAATGAAGCACCGCCAGCCATTATTTCAGTTTTCATCGGACAACAATTGACGAAAGTTTTAGCTGAATTAGAAGGTGTTACGCAAGGGAAATTATCTCCTGAAGAAAAAACAGATTTAAAATTAAATGTGGTAGGTAAATTACCAGACGTTTTATTAGATAATACAGATCGTAACAGAACTTCTCCTTTTGCTTTTACAGGTAATAAATTTGAATTCAGAGCCGTTGGTTCTTCAGCTAATTGTGCAGTATCTATGACTACTTTAAATTCAATTGTAGCGAAACAATTAATTGAATTCAAAAAAGAAGTTGATGCCTTAATTGAAACGAAAGATTTAAAGAAAGATGAAGCGATTTTCAATACCTTAAGAGAATACATCAAAGGCACAAAAGCCATTTTGTTTGAAGGCGACGGATACAGCGAGGCTTGGGAAATAGAAGCAAAAAAACGTGGATTAAGTAATCATAAAACTACGCCAGAAGCTTTAAAAGCTAAAGTTTCTAAAAAAGCTTTCGATTTATTTTCAGAATTAGGGGTAATGAATCATATTGAAGTAGAATCGCGTTACGAAATTGAATTAGAAGAATATACGAAGAAAATTCAAATTGAAGGAAGAGTTTTAGGTGATATTGCTCGTAACCACGTGATTCCAACAGCGATTAAATATCAAAATACTTTAATTGAAAATGTAAAAGGATTGAAAGATATTTTTGAGAAAGATTTCACTAAAATTGCCAAAGAACAAATTGAATTGATCAAAGAAATTTCAGAACATATTGCTGGAATCAATCATAATATTGACGAAATGATTGAACAACGTAAAATTGCTAATAATTTAGATTCTACTGAAAAAATGGCAGAGTGCTATTGCAATAAAGTGAAGCCGTTTTTCGAAATCATTCGTGAACACTGCGACAAATTAGAATTATTAGTAGATAATGGAATTTGGCCTTTAACAAAATACAGAGAATTGTTTTTTATTAAATAATCACAACCTATAATTTTAAAAAGCTTATCAGAAATGGTAAGCTTTTTTTGTGTATTTCAATTTTAAATGGTACTTTTCCAAGGTTCTAAAACATACTTATGCGATTTTTACTATTTCTATTATTTATTCCTTCTTTTTTAGAAGCTCAAGAAAAATTTACCGTATATTTTGATACAGATAAATATGTTTTAACAGAAAAGCAAGACAGTATTCTAAAAAATTTCACCCAATTTAATGATTTTACCGTAAAAAAGATAACCGGTTTTTGTGATTTTAGAGCTAGTGTGGCTTATAATTATCAATTAGGTTTAAATCGAGCCAATCATGTTTTACATTTACTTGCTATTTCCGATACGTCAACGGTTTTGGTTTCTTCAAAAGGCGAAGAATTTAAACAAAAAGTAGATTTAGCATTAAACAGAAAAGTAGAAATTGAATACGAAATTCAACCGCCCGTTTTAGAGTCGATTCCAATCCAAGAAATCGAAATTGATGAAAATCCAACAGGAAAAGGATTGACTTTTGAAGAATATCCATCCGAATTGCAAAAGAAAATCATAAACAGTAAAGTAGGCGATAAAATCTTACTAAATAATTTGAATTTTTATGTAAGAACTGCTGAGTTTTATCCAGAATCTATTCCGTATTTAGAGGATTTGTACGAAGTGTTAGAGAAAAATCCGAACATTAAAATAGAAATTCAAGGTCATATTTGTTGTACGCCAGGTCGAGATAAAGAAGAATTTTCTTTAAGAAGATGTATTGCTGTTTACGATTTCTTAATCGATTATGGCATCGCTTCAGATCGAATGACTTATGTTGGTTTTGATGCGACGCAACCTCTTTTCCCAATCCCAGAAAAAAACGAGGAAGAACGAAAAGCAAATCGCAGAGTAGAAATTATGATTTTAGATAAGTAACTAGATTATCACTTCTTTTAATTTTTAAATAATTTCAATTTTGTTTGATCTATTTCGTTACATAATTCATAAAATGACGTCAAATGAAATAGTTTATATTTTATTTAAAAGTTGTACCAAATGAAATGGATTTGCTTGAACTTGTTTTTTCTTCTATGTGCGCCTGTTTTTTCTCAAAAGAAATTTACCTTATACTTTAATACAAATTCGAGTGAGTTAAGTGTTAAAGAAATGGAAAGATTTCAAACTTTTATAAAAACTAAAGATGTTAAAGTACTTAAAGTAATTGGTTTTTGCGATCTGCGTTCTTCTGATAAATATAATGATTCTTTGGCGTTAGCACGAGCTAATTTTATAGCAAATTTGATTCGGTTAACTACTGAAAATTCCACTTTTAAAGTACTTTCAAAAGGAGAAAATTTTAATCAACTTAAAAATTTAGATAAAAACAGAAAAGTTGAAATTCATTTTAAAATACAAAAAATAAACCCTAGTAAAGTCATTGTTTCTCAGAATTTGTCGTCAGATCTAATTAAGGCTAAAATTGGGGATAAATTACTTTTGAAAAATTTTAATTTTTACGATAGAACAGATGTTTTATATCCAGAATCTTATAGAGTTAGGGAAGAATTGTTGAAAATTTTAAAAGAGAATAAGAAACTTAAAATTGAAATTCATGGTCATATTTGTTGTACATTAGGTAAAGATGAGGAACAAATTGCTTTAAAACGTTGTGTCGGAACTATTGAATATTTAGTTATTAATGGTATTGAAAAATCGCGATTAAGTTATAAAAGTTTTGATTCCACACAACCCATTTATCCAATTCCAGAAAAAAACGAAGAAGAAAGAAAAGCCAATCGCAGAGTAGAAATAGTAATTGTTGATAAATAATAGACACATTTTTATCCTATATTTGTTAAACCACAAATCATTAAATAGTATAAATAATGAAAATTTTAGTTGTTTTAGCCTTTTGTCTTTTTTCTTTAACCTTTTTTGGTCAAGAAAGTGTTACGTTTTATTTTGAAAATAACAAAGCTACCTTAAATCAAGTAGAATTGGCTAAATTAACCAAGTGGATTTCTTTAAATAAAAAATCTAAAATTCTTTCTATAACTGGTTCAACAGATGAAGTGGGTTCATCAGGTTATAACGATACGTTGTCACAAAAACGTGTCGATTATATTTTTAATAAAGTGAAGATCTCAGTTAAAATTCGTGAAGATTTTAAATCGATTTCTTTAGGTGAAAAAGGAGCAAAATCAAGCGCTAAAGCTGAAAATAGAAAAGCTAGTATCGTATTCTTACAAGAAAAAGATTTAGCCAAAGAAGCGGAATTAATTCCACCCAAAGTAGTAGTGGAAGTTCCTAAAGATATTTCAACTAACGGCTTAATTCCGATTGAAGAAAAAGATATGAATTTCCCAGAAGGTGCCACTTTAGAAGAAAAAATTCGACTGTCTAAACCCGGAACTTTAATCGTTTTGCCTGAAATTCAATTTTATAAAAATTCATTTGCGATTTTACCTTCTTCACAGCGACAAATGTATGAATTAATTCGCATCATGACAGAAAACCCAAAGCTTTACATAGAAATTCAAGGTCATATTTGTTGTACAGATAATGATGTTAGAAATTTATCACTGGAACGTGCCAAACAAGTCCGACGTGTATTACAATCGCAATATATTTTAGAACGCCGAATAAAAGTGAAAGGTTTTGGTGTAACAAAGCCAAAATTTTCCATCCCTGAAACTACTGAAGAACAAGCTGTGGCGAATAGAAGAGTGGAAATTATGATTTTGGAAAAGTAAAATTGATTTATTATCAATCATAGTTAATAAATCAAACATACAACATTTTTAATATTGATAAATTGCCCCATCGACATTTTGTCTAATTAACAAATTATACTTACTTTTGCCAAACAAACAACAACACAACAAACATGAGTTCTGAAACGAGCCAACGCTACCATCTTAGAGGGGTTTCTGCTTCTAAGGAAGATGTGCATAATGCCATTAAAAACATAGATAAAGGATTGTTTCCTCAAGCCTTTTGCAAAATCATCCCAGATTATTTAACCAACGACGAAAACTACTGTATTATCATGCATGCTGATGGAGCAGGAACAAAATCCGCTTTAGCCTACATGTATTGGAAAGAAACCGGAGATATTTCAGTTTGGAAAGGCATTGCTCAAGATGCATTAATCATGAATATCGACGATTTGTTATGTGTAGGTGCTACCGATAATATTTTATTATCTTCTACAATTGGAAGAAATAAAAATCTAATTCCAGCTGAAGTAATTTCTGCCATTATTAACGGAACTGAAGAATTAATTGCAGAATTAAAGAAACACGGCGTAACCATTCATTCAACAGGTGGTGAAACGGCAGATGTGGGCGATTTAGTTCGAACCATTATTGTAGATTCTACCGTAACCGCTCGAATGGAAAGAAATAAAGTCATCAATAACGCCAATATTCAAGCTGGCGATGTGATTGTTGGTTTAGCTTCTTTCGGACAAGCAACATACGAAACAGCATACAACGGCGGAATGGGAAGTAACGGTTTAACTTCTGCACGTCATGATGTTTTTGCTAAATATTTAGCAGAGAAATATCCTGAGAGTTTTGATGCTGCTGTTCCAAACGAATTAGTATATTCTGGACAAACGAAATTAACGGATTCAGTTGAAAATAGTCCAATTGATGCCGGTAAATTAGTACTTTCTCCAACTAGAACTTATGCTCCAGTTATTAAGAAATTATTAGATACTTACACACCAAATCAGATTCACGGAATGGTGCATTGTAGTGGTGGTGCGCAAACCAAAGTGTTGCATTTTGTTAAAGATGTACATGTGATTAAAGATAACTTATTTCCAGTACCACCTTTATTCAAACTAATTCAAGAAAATTCTAAAACAGACTGGAAAGAAATGTATCAGGTTTTCAATTGTGGTCACCGTATGGAAATTTATGTTCCTGCTGAAATCGCAAATGAAATCATCGAAATTTCGAAGTCATTCAATATAGAGGCACAAATTGTAGGTCGAGTAGAAGCTTCTGAAAATACCAAACTAACCATCAATTCCGAATACGGAACTTTTGAATATTAATAGATAGAGATTAGTGAAGAGTAATTAGTAATTAGTTACTACTCTTGGTTAAAAAATCAAATAAATAACACAACTGAGTTTTTAGTTTTTTCGTAAAGTTTTTAACTTCCGACTTCCAACTTCTAACTTCTAACTTAAACATAATGAACAACGTATTAATTTTAGATTTCGGTTCGCAATACACACAATTAATTGCCC
>CAZULO010000124.1:0-8823 GCA_964621245.1 uncultured Flavobacterium sp. | reverse complement strand
AATTAAGTCTTTTTTTAACTAACCCATTGGTCCTATTTTTGGGGAGTATTACATACTGACGGTTGTACAGTAAAAAACTTGATGGAAAATTCTATAAATAACTCTAACTTTTATTTTGTTTCAGCAGTAAAAAAACCAACTAATGATATTGAGGCACCCACTTATCAACCAGTTGGTGAAGATGCTAAACAACTTGCTGAATTAATTGTAAGCAAGATTACGGGAAATATTACAAGAGAAAGCGTCAATCAATTTATAGAAAAAGAAAAAAGCCGGTCAGAAATATATTTGACGACTGGAAAAGCTGGTAATTATAGCTTCAATGGCTTAGGAAATAATACAGCAATGTATTGGAAAGTTTATTCTTATATTAATGGTAAACTTAAACTTATGTATGATGACGGGCAATAAAAAAATATTATTAATACAACCTAGACATAATTATGCCCCTCCTTTCTCTGAAAAGGAATTAGGTCATATATATTTACCAACCTCATTATTAACTATAGCGGCAATTTTAAATGAAATAGCCGTAGAAACAAAAATCGTTGATGAAAATATTAGGCAGTCTGATTATGATAATAATCTTGTTGGAATTAACTTATTAGGAGCACCTTATATTCCTATTGCTTTAGATATTGAAAAAAAATTAAAAACAAAATATGGAGATGATTTTTTATTATTAATAGGCGGTCAAGTAGTCGAAAGATTAACGGATTTAGATTTTAAATCTTTATTTACAAAAAATACTCTGAATGGAAATTCAACAAAAATTTTAAGTGAAGTATTTAATATTGATGAGAACAGAATTCCAAAGAAAGAAAATGTTTCATTAATCAAGGTATACAACTTAATTGATAATGAAACATTAAAAAGTTACCTATCACATGAATTTGGTTTTTATTTATCTCAAGGTTGTCAACATTCATGTTCTTTTTGTGCTGCAAATAGAACAATATTAATTGATGGAAAAATTAAAAGAGTTTCAGAAGTTTATAGAAATATAAACATTGCGCTCAACGACCTTGAATATTTAATACAAAAAGCCATCAGTTTCAAATTAAACCAAATACAGATATATCTATCTAACCTCGATTTATTTCAAAACCCTCTAAAACTATTACCATTTGCTGAAGGTGTTGTTGAATTAATTAAAAGATATCCTTCATTGATTATTAGATTAAGAGGTCTGTCAACTTCCCGTTCTTTTCTAAAGGTGCATAGAGATTTACCATATATCATTCAGAGGATGGCAGATGCAGGACTCGAACAAATAGGTTTTGGAATTGATGGTGCAACGGCAGAAGTCTATAAAAAGACAAGAAAACCTCAAAATGTTCAGGAAAGTCTTGATACCATTAGAATCTGCAGAGAAGTTTATAATATTACGCCAGAGACATTAATGGTATTTGGACATAATAATATAGAAGATGAAAAAGCATTAAAAATGGCGGTAAAATTTTGTCAAGATATGCAAAATCAGTTTGGAGCTGTTCCAAGACCTCATATTGCAAAAGACATTGTTCCATGCAATGATGGATGGATGGACCATAGAAATGAAATTATCAGACAACAATTCTATAAAAACCCGCTACTTTTTCAAAATTTAGACTTCACAGCAATACCTTCTCCTATTACGCATTCTAATTCCGAATTTAGAGATTTGGTAACGAAATATTATAAAATGGTTTGTGAACTCCCTAATTCTTTAACTCAGTTTGTTTTAGCTGAATTGCCCACTATGACAGATAAAGAATTGGCTTTGGTGAGGTTACATAATCAAGAACGTTATGATATTTAAAAAATCACAAAATGAAATTAAGCAAATAGTTATTTATGGAATCGTGGCTGCATTTTTCTTTTCAAGCACATTTGCGATAAATAGATGGCTCAATGTTCAAGAGGGAGGTCATTGGTACTGGACTGCCACCTTAAGATATATTTATGTTTCTGTGTTTTTATCATTATATATTCTTTTTTATAAAGGTTGGAAAAATCTTAAGGAAACATTCAATTGCTTTTTAAGTTATTGGTTGTTCTGGATAATAGCGGGTGGAATTGGGTTTGGAATGTTTTATCTCTTCTTATGTTATGCAGCTAGCTATTCTCCAGGTTGGGTTTTAGCAACAACTTGGCAACTTACAATTTTAATGACGCCATTTGTAATCGTTCTTTTAGGGAATAGAGTACCCCGTCAGGGAATATTTTATTTAATTATTATATTTATAGGGATATTACTTGTTAACTATCATGAATTTTCTAATATTACAATGATCAGTTTAAAGTCCATCATTCCTATCTCCTTGGCGGCATTTTGTTATCCACTAGGAAATACTTTGTGTAAATATGCATGCGAAGGTAAATATCCTAAAGTACAGGTGTATAAATTTGAAGTTTCTCAGGAAGTTTTTAATCAAGTATTGTTAATGGCTTTAGGTTCTTTGCCAGTTTTGATTTGCGTTGGTGTTTTTGTTTCGCCACCACCACCTACTTTTAGTCAAATTTATAGTATTGCTTTTGTAGCCTTATCAACAGGTGTAATTGCTACCGGTCTTTTATATAAAGCAAGAAATATGGCAAAAAGAAACACTTTTGCTCTTTCTGCAGCTGACGGTACACAAGCAGCTGAGGCACCCTTAGCACTATTTTGGGAGTGGTCACTTTTCGGTGTAATACTTCCTTTGGGGGTCGGAGTGATAGGATTAGTTCTTGTTATTACAGGAGTATTACTTTTTTATCGCTCAAATGTTAATATTGATTCCGTAACTGAAAACTAAACAATTAAAAAATACATATCCATTCTAAATAGATATTGCTGTCATTGTATTCTTTAACACTTATGCGTTAAATTAACTAATATACACAAGCCCATGTTCTTGTAAATCTTCAATTTCATTATAAATCTGAAAGAACAAGACCTCTTCTAAGCCTAAATTTATGGAAACCATTTCCCCCTACTTACATCTAATCCTAAATCTTTTATATAAATCTTATAAAAACTCTAATTAGGTTGCAAAAACAAATTTTTGGAATAACATTTGTAAAATTATTAGAAGAATAAAGAAATAACGAAAAATAAGAAATAGTATATTCTAAAGCATTTCTCAACGTAGAAACAGCGACACTTCAGCACAGAGAAAATGCATTAGAGGATACACCCCACAAGGGGTGTGTTCCTTTTGCATACAATTGTGCAAGCCCGTCGCTGGGCCCTACGTGGTTGTATTGTAAATTGGGGCACACCCTTTTTGATTTATATACCGGTAGTTTAACTACTTTGAAATGCTTGAGATTAAAGCCAGACTTTAATGTAAAAGCATATGAAAATAAAAGCAACCATTTTATTACTCCTCTTAGTTTTGGCATCCTTGACTTTGCAACGATGCGCTATGTCTGCTACTTCCTTGGGAAATGCTTCCCAAACTGAGTACGAAGAACTACCAACAAATCACAAGAAAAAAGACAAATTATCGTATCTGTTTCCTGAAGCCAAACTGGTGTCTCCAACCAATGCTACCCTGACCAAAACAGGTATTACCATTACCTGTGAAATTGAACCGATCAATGTAACCTTTCAAAATGAGTATACTGAAAAGCCGGTAGCTGCCAAGCCGGATCAAAAAGGCAAATTCTCCTATGACAATTATGAAATGAAAACAACCCAAACGGTTACCTTAAATCCCGAGCGTTTAATTTTTAACCTAAATATCAGAAACAATTCCGGCCAGATTCTAAGACTCCATGAAATCGGGTTAGCCCTGTTGGTTGATGGTGAAAATTATGTACTTGACCAAAAGAATGATGTTAAAGGATGGGAAAATGGGATGATATTAAACGGATTTAGTAAATCGTATGCGATTTGGGGGCCAACGATTAAAAGCATTGGTGATTCCAAACTGTTTGCCATTGTCCTGCAAGGAGTACCAACCAGATATGATGAAGCAGGAGTTGTGAGCAAGCGGGAAGCCTTTGAATGGACATACTCTTTGACATTACAGCAAAAAAGCGAAGAAATTGAAGTCAGCTACGAATACCAAACCAGACCAGTTCGTGCCGAGAGGTGTTCCCCATGCAGAGGGGTGGGTTCGACCACCGAAAGAACCAAATGCTCTAAATGCAATGGTTACGGAGCGTACATAGGAGGTGACGGCAGAAAATATACCTGCCCAACCGTAGGACTACTTGGAACCAAATATTGCGGAGGAACCGGATATATTGATATGCAATATACCTGTAAAAATTGTTCCGGCACAGGACAAATAACCTATCCTGTTTCTCCTCGGGCGCGGATTACCAGTCAGCAAAACTATTATGGGTATCAGTTAAAAATTGTTACCATTCCAGCCGGAGGAACGGTACAGGTATATGACCAACTCATAAAAGACTATGTGGAGGTAAATCCTGGTATAGTCAAATGGTGGAATCAAACAGATAGATCGAAGAAACCGATAAAAGTGACACAAAACGGGAAAACCATATCCTTATTCCCATATAATAAAAACGGTAATGTAGCTGCGGTGGTTAAAGTAGATTTTAGCAAATCGGAGGTGATAGTAAAAAATGGACAAATAATCGAGTAATCTAATACAAGTATCATGAAAACAATAGTTTATATATTCATATCGTGTTTATTGTTTGCCGCTTGCAAAAGTTCTTCAAAGTCTATTTTCCCAGAAAGTAAATCACCAAAGACAGAGAAAATCGGTACTGGAAATTACAAGGCTGGTTATGACGATGGAAAAGGTGGTGATAATGGGATTTTTATTTTCAATTAAATAGTGTGATGAAGAATAGAAGAATTGTTGAGTAATTTAAAAACAATATAAATAAAAAAGTTCAAAGTTAAATCACTGATAGTTTCCTATGGATTTTATGATAGATTTCTATCAATTTTTCAGTAAACAGAGGGGGTATTTATACGGAGGTATAAATACCTATTGTATTATTGCAACTAATCTCCCTCTTTTGTACTCTTGAAAAAATGGGAGAAATAACCCACATTGAGAAAAAGGAAGATTTAAAATGTACGTAGTATTCAATTAATGTACAAAAATAAAGTTTGACCCCATAACCTGCTTAACCCATGGTTAAACCTATAATAATACTGGTCATTACAATCTTGCCACTTGTGGCAGATGCCCAAAAAGCGTTTAACCCGAATACCAAATCTCTCAGCTACAATTCACACAACTTATTACAGTTAACAAAAACCAATATCAGGCTTGAAAGCCAGTATAGTCAAGCCCCTCAGATATATTCAGCTTCTCAGGCATCTTATACCCGACTAAATTTAGAATCAGGAATTATCGGTTTTGGCTTTATCCCTTTAAAAATTGAAGGTTATTATTCAACGGAAAGCCAAACCCTCTATAATGAAAACTATTTCAGGATCAGTTTTGATTTAAACTTGTTAATCCAGGAGCAAAAGAATAAAGCATTAAACAGGCTGGAGGAAGAAAACAGAAAACTCATCTATTATAAAAGGGATTTTGATAAACAAAAAAATCTTTACAAATCTAAAGCAAAGTACAATGATTCATTGACAGTTAAATTAAAAGATAAACTAAAGGCAACTCTCAGCGATACGCTTTCAGACATTAAGAATAAGTATAAAAATAAACTGGAAGATACACTTACCAGTTCCAAAAAGTTAATTAATCAAATTCCTGAAAAACCTAATTTGAATGATTCTGTAGATAGGCTTAGACAGAAATATCAGACCAAAGCAGAAACTTATGCTAATAAAAACAAGGATTCGTTAAGCAGATTTGAGGATTCTATAAAAAAGCGAAAAATCATACAAAATAACCGGGCAAGAGCAGATAGTACCCTAAAACAAATTGATAAACTTAAAGCAGAGAAAGTTGAAAATGAGAAGAAACTTAATGCCATGAGTGATTCCATTAAGAAAATTGAGCAAACCATTAAATCCATCGTTGAAATAATTAATAACCCCAAAGCAAAAGTTCAGGAACTGATTGGTAAGAAAGTTCACCTTCCCAAAACTTTTCAAATTGGCAGGATAAATCCCTATTTCTCAGAAAGTGTTTTTAATGGTACTCCTGCCAAGGGAGTATTAGTTGAGTTTGAAAGTCCTAAGAATTCAACTACAATCTCTTTTGGTAAATTATCAGGATTTGCAGAACCAAATATTAACCAATCGGATTTTCAATCCGAATATGTAGCATTTAAGCAAGGGTTTAAAATAAAAGATTTCACCTACGAATTAGGTATCTTTAATTGTTATAAAAACATAACTCAGGGCAACCAAATATTTGTCATCCCCTTTGGCAACTTTTCATACTCAGTAAAAAACGGGGTCGTTATTTCTGGCGAGTTTGCCAAATCCATTGATTACCGAATAACCACGATTGAAGCCCAACCGGAAGGTAAAATAAATTCAGGGTTTGCGACCAATGTTTCGGCTCAAATTCCACTTTCAATGAATTCCGGACTTAAATTCCTAATAGACAAAAGTTCTCAAAACTACAGAAGTCCCGGCAATCCCTATTTTATTTCTGGACCACTAAAATTGCAGGCAGAATATTTTCAAAGCCTGTTTAAGGATAAGCTAAAAATGGATTTAGGAATTAGAGCCAATGCAAACATTAAAAATAGCGGCAAATTTCAAAATCAAACTTTATCCTTACGGTTGCGCTCAAACTTTCAGAAGAACCTGAATTTTTCCCTGTCCTATCTTCCTATTCAAAGCCGGTCTGAATTCCATAATGAAGAAACACGCATATTTTTAATGCAAACCAATGTTTTGAATATGATGGCTATATGGAAAAAGAGATTTAAAGGCTACTTTGTGATGCAAAATTTAGGCTTTTGGACAAAATCTCAGGAAGGTTTGGTGCCTGACTTTGAGAGTAAAAACTATTTTTATTCCCTTTCAGTTGCTAATTCGAAGAACAATAAAGCCACACTCAATTATAATTTTGGTAAAGGCCACACCAGTAATGATTCCCTTAATCAGGTTTCGGTTCGCTTGATACTGGAATATGGACTTAGGAAAAACACAATTTTGACCACAAATTTTTCGTATGCCAAATCCAACTATTATACCAGCCAACATACCTACTTAGTGGGAATAAAACGAAAGATAGGTTTTGGGGTAATTTGGTTAGAATCAGGTGGACAAAAAACCATGCAAAGCAAAGTATCCTATATAGGAAGAGTAAATATGAATTTTAGTTTTTAAAAATAAAATCAATTAAGTTTAACATCGCAGATTAGATAATGGCTTTAACTAAAAATAAATATAAAATAATTATCACATCGCAGATTCGATAATACCAATAGATAAAAATGAGTATAAATAATTATCACATGAAAAAAATAACAATTTTGGTTTGCTTCTGGACAGTATTTCTGACAAAAGCCTTCTCTCAGTTCAGCATCCAGTTAATGAGTCCTGATCCTTATTATTTCCATGCAAAGGATGTCATGAATATTATGATTATGAATCAGGTGTATGCAGAGCAAAATGCAAAACTAAGGGCGACCCTTCAATATTCGGAAAATACGGTTGTAACATTGGAATCCAGGCCTTTTTTATTAACCAAAGGAAGCAATATAGTGAACCTGTCCGGGGAAATAAATTCCATGAACTGGATGCAAGATGTTTTCCGTGAAGCGGATGAAACAAGTAATGGCTTATTTCCCGGTACATATAAAATATGTTACGAATTGTTCAGTAGTGAAGCATCCCCGAAGACTATTGTTGACGGAAAAATATGTGAGAATTTCAAGATTGAGTTTCCGACACCATTACTACTTGCATACCCTTTTGATAAATCAGAAATAGAAGAAAAGAACCCTATTTTTAACTGGATAGCTCCGCTTCCGGCAGGGCTTGAAAAAAATATAGGTTATAAAATGTCCCTCTATGAAAACAGGGACAATAAACAAAAAAGCAAAATTCTAAACCAACGTCCCATTGCAGTCATTGAGACACCCTCCACCAATACGAATTTACCCTCCACGATCAATGAATTGGAACTGGGGGTAACGTATTACTGGAAAGTAGATGCGTATTTGGGAAGAACTTTTTTGGTGTCCTCAGAAGTATGGGAGTTTAAATTAAAAGAGCCCAAAAAAGTAATTGTACCGGAAGTATTTGTAAAACTCAACGAAGTAAGGGAAGATATTCATCCTGCCAGAAACGTGTTGCGGGTGATATATGTTTCTGAAAGAACTGTTGGAAATATGAGTTATAAAATCAATAACCCAAGCGATGGAAGCCTTTTACGGGAAGGTACGCTCAGTTATCAGTTAGGGGAAAATTCATGGCAAATACCGATTAACGGTCTTAATCTGGAAAATGAAAAATTCTTAGTTATTACTTTTTCAAATAGCATAGATAGTTATAAGATGAAATTTTTACCAATGGACTAAACCCTTATATGAGAAACGCTTGTATTTTTTTAATTCTGATTTTGTGCGGTTGCTCTAAGGTGACCCCTCAGGAATTTGTGGATTATGTCAATAATCCTGAGAATGGGTTTGTAAAAGAGCAAAAGAGTGATCGTTACTCCTTTAAAATTCAATACCTGCCACCGGATTATATAGCCCTGCAATTTTTACTTCCTGGTATTGAAACGGATTTTGAAAAAGTAAAAGACCAAGCTGACTCCACCCTTAATTTTAAGCTGACTATATGCTCGGAAGATTCAGTTCCAACGGACATAAAATCCGAAGCTTACAAGCAAAAGGTACATTTCCTCAATACTGATTTTATTCAAAGTTGCGTGTTGATAACGGATAAGGATACCTTACTTCCTATTATCCACCACTACGAAACCAACCCGAATATCAAAC
>CAZULO010000123.1:0-8976 GCA_964621245.1 uncultured Flavobacterium sp. | reverse complement strand
AGCTTCATCTTCAAACAATGCTGAAAAATCTACTTTAGGAGATATCGATGCATTAGCTGAATTAAAAGCAAGAATGGAAAAAGGAGGAAACTAATTTTTTCAATCCTATAGCATGTCACACTGAGATTTTCGAAGTGTTTAAATCCCAATCTTTACTGATTGGGATTTTTTTTTTACTTATTTAAAACCAAACGAATTGTTTTACCGTAAATGAACATATAACTTAAAACAATAAATATGAAAACGAAAAACATTTTATCAGCTGTAGCATTTACATTTGCTTTATTAACTAGTGGAAATGCATTAGCGCAAAAAGAAAAAACAGTAATGGTTGGAGGTGCAGCTATGTATCCATCAAAAAACATTGTGGAAAACGCAGTAAACTCAAAAGACCATACTACTTTAGTTGCCGCTGTAAAAGCAGCAGATTTAGTTGAAACATTAATGACTCCTGGACCATTCACCGTTTTTGCCCCAACAAATGCAGCGTTTGACAAATTACCAGCCGGAACGGTTGAAACATTAGTAAAGCCAGAAAACAAAAAATTATTACAAACCATTTTAACGTACCACGTAGTAGCTGGAAAATTAAATGCAAAAGATATCTTAGCCGCAATTAAAAAAGGAAAAGGTAAAGCAGAACTAGATACTGTAAGTGGAGGAAAATTAGTTGCCTCTTTAAGTGGAAGTGATGTGATTATTACTGATGAAAATGGTGCTTCTGCTAAAGTTACTATTGCAGATGTAAACCAATCAAATGGAGTAATTCATGTGATTGATAGTGTAGTTACCCCAAAATTATAAAATCATAGTTTTTTTTAGTTGGAAATCCCATTTAGTATTGTACTATTTGGGATTTTTTTTATATTCATCACATTATTTTAAAAAGCATTCCTTAAGTTTACCATCTATTTGAAAAATATATTATGTTCAAAAATTTAGAGTTTAAAAAAGCCTTACAAGAATTATCAGAAAAAGAAAAAGACGTTTTATTATTTAGATTGTTAAAGAAGGATAAAATTTTAGCAGAAAAATTATTTTTTGAACTTGTTGATACAGATTCAGTTGCAGATAAACGTATAATTATGGAGAAACAAATTTCCAACACAACTACTTTAATTGCTACAAAAAAATATTCTTTAGATTATATTGTACTTGAATTACGTCGGATAAGTGGGAGCATTTCACACCATTTAAAAATCACTAAAGATAAATATGGTGAAATAAGTTTAAATTTACAGATGTTGAATGAAATTATAGAGAAAAATTCCTTTTCATTAACCTATTCTAGACCACAAAAATCAGTTAAATTTTATAATTATGTGATTGCGCGTTGTTTTAAAATTTTACTTCTTATTGCCGTACAGCACGAAGATTTATTTTTAGATTTTAAAGCTGATATCATTCGTTTGGGAACTAATTTAGCTCAAAATAAAATGTTGTCTCAAGTGGCTTTGTCTAATCAATTAGATATAAATTGGTTGTTGGATGCAGAAATCCCTACTAATATTCTTCAAATTCATAAAGAACTTAAAGCTGCGGGATTATTACGTTAAACCTTAATTTTGAAAATAAAAAAATCCTTTTACATTTTTTGTAAAAGGATTTTTAATTAAGGTTATATTTTATCTTAAAATCGCTTCCAGTTGTGTCTCAAAATTACTTTGTAATTTATTCATGATTTTATCAATCTGAACATCCGTTAAGGTTTTAGATGTATCTTGAAGAATAAAACTTAAAGCATACGATTTTTTTCCTTCAGGAAGATTTTTCCCTTCGTACACGTCAAATAAATTAATATCTTTTAAAAGCGCTTTTTCTGTTTGTTTGGCGATGGTATGTAATTGTTCAAACGTAACATCTTGATTTACTAAAAGTGCTAAATCTCTTCTAACTTCAGGGAATTTTGGTATATCTACAATTTTAAATTTATTCGAAACGTATTTCTGAATCGCATCCCAATTGATGTCTGCAAAAAAGACATCTTGTTTCAAATCAAAATGTTTTAATACCGATTTTTTAATCGTACCAAATTCTGAAATAATTTCATTACCAATAGCCAATCCAATTCCTTCATTAAAAATATCATGAGTTACCGGTACTGTTTTCACTTTTGCATCTATATTTAATTTAGATAATATCGCTTGTATATATCCTTTAAATAAAAAGAAATCACTTGGTTTTTGAGCTACATTCCAGTTTTCCGAAGTCGCATTTCCTGTCATGGTTAGCGTTAAATGCTTTTTTTCCGAATAGTTTCCCTCTATACTGTGGTATGTTTTTCCGAATTCAAATAATTTTAAATCCGAATTTCTTCTATTTACGTTGTACGAAACCGCTTCTAACGCAGAAAACAACATCGATTGACGCATCACAGATAAATCATTACTTAAAGGATTTAGCATGGATACGGTCTCAGATTCCATAACTTGTTCGGATAAGCCAACATAATTTGAAGTTGTTAGTGAATTTGCCATCATTTCATTAAATCCTAAGGAACAAAGTTGATTGGCAATAATATTTTGTACTTTAAATTCTTCCGTTCTAGATGAGTTGGAAACAGAAGCATTAATTTTATTTGGAATTTTAATATTATTATAGCCGTAAACTCTTAAAATTTCTTCAATAACATCAACTTCTCTTTGTACATCTACACGATATGGTGGAATATTTAATCCTAATCCAGCATCAGAAATACTATTTATTTTTATGTCTAAAGAAGCTAAAATGTTTTTAATTGTTTCTTTTTTAAGCTCTTCTCCAATTAATTTATTTACTTTATCAAAAGATAGGAAGACGTTAAAATCTTCTATTTTCTTTGGATACATGTCCGTAATATCTGATGTTATTTCTCCACCAGCTACTTCTTGAATTAATAATGCAGCACGTTTTAAAGCATAACCCGTTATTTCAGGGTCGATTCCTCTTTCAAAACGGAAAGAAGCATCAGTGGATATAGTATGACGTTTGGCTGTTTTACGTATAGAAACCGGATTAAAATAAGCACTTTCTAAGAAAATATTTGTGGTAGATTCTGACACTCCTGAATGTAAACCACCTAAAACACCAGCAATACATAACGGACCATTTTCGTCACAAATCATTAGATCTTCTTCGTGTAAAGTTCTTTCAATACTATCTAATGTTGTAAATTTAGTTCCTGCAGCAACGGTTTTAACTAAGATTTTGTTTCCTTTAATTCTATTGGCATCAAAAGCATGTAGGGGTTGACCTAATTCATGTAATACATAATTTGTAACGTCTACAATATTATTTTTTGGAGTTAATCCAATCGCTTTTAGTCTGTTTTGTAACCAACTTGGAGAAGGTTTGATGGTAATACCTGAAATGGTTACTCCTGCATAACGAGGTGCAAGTTTTGCATTTTCAACTACTACGTCATATTTTAAAGTTCTTTTATCTACTTTAAATTTACTAATAGAAGGTGTAATAAATTCTGAAGTAACATTAGATTGTAGTAATCCCGCTTTCAAATCACGTGCTACGCCCATATGACTCATGGCATCGGCACGATTTGGTGTTAATCCTATTTCAAAAACTTCATCAATTTCAATATTAAAAACTTTACTGGCTGGAGTACCTGGAACTAAATCGTCAGCTAAAACCATAATTCCGTCATGACTTTCGCCTAAACCAATTTCGTCTTCGGCACAAATCATACCATGACTTTCTTGTCCTCTAATTTTTCCTTTTTTAATTTCGAAAGCATTTCCGTCTTTATCGTAAAGTTTAGTTCCGATAGTTGCTACTGGTACTTTTTGTCCGGCAGCCACATTACTAGCACCACATACAATTTGTACAGGTGGATTTCCATCTCCTAAATCGACAGTTGTGATTTTTAATTTATCTGCATCAGGATGCTTTTCACAAGTTAATACGTGTCCTACAACAATACCTTTCAGTCCACCTTTTACACTTTCAAATGTTTCAACTACTTCCACTTCTAACCCTAAATCGGTTAGTAAAGCGGCAGTTTCATCTGATTTCCAGTCTATTTTAATAAATTGTTTTAACCAATTGTAAGAAATACGCATTTTTTCAAATTTTAATAAGATTGCAAAGATAAGTAATTGATTAGAATTTGAAAGAAATATTGTATGCTAGATATTAATATTTTGTTAAAATATTTTTCATTAAAATTGATTTTGAAAGATATTGTTTTCGTAATTTTGTAATTCGTTTATAAATTTCAAAATGGAAAAAGGTCATCATGGCTTGCATAAACTTTCTGCAGCCGGTTTACTAGTTACGCTAGGTATTATTTATGGAGATATTGGAACTTCTCCTTTGTATGTTCTTAATGCAATTATTGGAAAAAATCCCATAAATTCAGATGTTATTAAAGGTGCAATCTCTTGTATTTTTTGGACATTAACCTTGCAAACCACAATTAAATATGTAATTCTTACCCTTCGAGCAGATAATAATGGAGAAGGAGGAATTTTTTCATTGTATGCTTTAATTCGAAAAACTAAAATTAAATGGCTTCTGTTTCCTGCCGTTATTGGTGGTTGTACCCTTTTAGCTGATGGTATTATTACACCGCCAATTTCAGTCTCCTCGGCTATTGAAGGTGTAAAAACGATGTATCCTAGCTTTAAAGAGGAGTATATTATGTATACGGTAATTATTGTTTTAACCCTGCTTTTTGCGATTCAGCAATTTGGAACCAAGTTTATAGGTAAGTTTTTTGGACCTGTAATGTTTGTTTGGTTTGCTATGTTAGGAGGTTTAGGTGCTTTTCAGATGTTTTCTAATTTAGATATACTTTCTGCTTTAAATCCATACTACGCCTATAAATTGCTTTCTGTGCATGGTGGTTATTTGTATTTAGGAGCGGTGTTTTTATGTACTACTGGAGCAGAGGCCTTGTATTCTGATTTAGGACATTGTGGAAAAGAAAATATTAGAATTAGTTGGATTTTTGTAAAAACTACGTTAATATTAAATTATTTAGGGCAAGGTGCTTGGTTGATCCAACATGATGGGCAAACCTTAACACAGGCTGGAATTACAAATCCATTTTATGGAGTAATGCCAGATTGGTTTTTACCTTTTGGAATTGCGATTGCCACTTTGGCAGCCATTGTAGCTTCACAAGCCTTAATTAGTGGATCTTTTACTTTAATTAACGAAGCTATTCGATTAAATTTTTGGCCAAAAGTTAAAATTAAATATCCAACGGAATTAAAAGGTCAGTTGTATATTCCGTCTTTAAACTGGTTATTGTGGGCGGGTTGTATTTTTATTGTGTTGTATTTCAAAAAAGCTGCGGCTATGGAAGCGGCTTATGGTTTGGCTATTGTATTGACGATGTTAATGACTACTACGCTGTTGAATTTTTACATGATTTTTAAAAGATATAATAAGTACTTTATATTTATTATTATTAGTACGTATGTAATTATTGAGTTGGCCTTTTTATATGCTTGTATGCATAAATTTGGCGAAGGTGGTTATATTACTTTGATTATTGCTTTTGTCTTATTTGCTGTAATGACCTGTTGGTATTTTGCAAGAAAAATTAGAAATAGATTTGTTGAATTTGTAAAATTAGATAAGTATTTGCCTATTTTAGAAGATCTAAGTAAAGACGAATCTATTGCTAAATATGCTACTAATTTGGTGTATTTAACTAGTGCAGATAACAGATATGAAATAGAATCGAAAATTATTTATTCCATTATAAATAACAGTCCAAAACGTGCTGATATTTATTGGTTTGCTCACGTTCATGTTGTAGATGAGCCGTATACAATGGAGTACAGAGTTTGTGAATTCATTCATGACGATGTAATCCGTGTAGATTTTAGATTAGGATTTAGAGTTGCACCTAAGTTTAATAAAATGTTTGCTCAAGTTGTAAAAGACATGCAGAAAAGAGGCGAAGTTGATTTAACAAGTCGATATACTTCTTTAAACAAACATAAAGTAATTAGTGATTTTAGATTTGTATTGATAGAAAAATTCATGTCTTATGATAATGCCTTACCTTTCTATGAAAAGTTAATTTTAGATGGGTATAATATTTTAAAGAAAATGGGCTTATCGGAAGAGAAAGCTTTCGGATTAGATCCAGGTTCTGTAACGATTGAGAAGTTTCCTCTTAAGATTTCGGAAACTAAAGCTATTAAATTAACTAGAATAGATTAAAAAATGAAAAGCCAGAGCAATTAAGTTCTGGCTTTTTTTATTTGTTGGATTTTTGAAATTTTTAATTTAAATCACCTTTTTAATTACTCTTAGTTTGTGAGTATGCCTTCCCGTATCCACATTGTAAATTCCTAAATGATCGATTCTATCAATTCTTACTTTTCCTGAAGCGTGAATGATGTAATTGTTTTCCATCATAATTCCCACGTGGATAATGTTTCCTTCGTCGTTATCGAAAAAAGCTAAATCTCCGGGTTCACTTTCTTCAATAAAACTTAAAGCTTCACCTTGTGTCGCTTGTTGTGAAGCATCTCGAAAGAGTTTGTATCCATTTAGTTTGTATACCATTTGTGTAAAACCTGAACAGTCAATTCCAAACGGAGTTTTCCCACCCCATAAATAAGGTGCATTAAGATATAAATAGGCTGTTTTTAGCAGGTTGTCTTTGGTTTTGATGCCACATTCTTTTTTACCATCGAATTGAAAATTTGGGATATTGATTTCATTATTGTCTAAAAAGTTTAAGACACTTCCCAAAGGAATAGGCATTAATTGCGTGGTATCATAAGAAATAAAATCGATTAAATCGCCATTTAGTACCAGTTCAGCTTCAGCTAACGATTGGTATTGTGTATCGGTGATTTCTTGATATTGTTTTTGGTCAATCCAACCTTCATAAGCATCGTAAAAAGCTTGAATTTTTATCCATTTTGGAGTTGTTTCTATTATTTTGAACGTTTCACCAAATACCAATTGTGAAACCATTTCACTCTTGTCACTGGCTTCACTTCTAACGGGAACAATTCCTAAATTACAGATTCCAAACATGTATAGAAAAATAGAGAATCCTACTAGTTAATAAGGAAGTGAATTTCTTTATTAGCTAGTAGGATTAGATTAAAATTAGGCTCTTTCAATTACAATTGCAGAAGCGCCACCGCCACCATTACAAATAGCAGCTGCACCGATTTTTGCATTGTTTTGTGCTAAAACATTGATTAGTGTTACAATAATTCTTGCACCAGAACATCCTAGAGGGTGTCCTAATGAAACTGCACCACCATTTACGTTTACTTTGTCATTTGCTAAGCCTAATATTTTAGCGTTGGCTAAACCAACTACAGAAAAAGCTTCGTTAATTTCGAAGAAATCTACGTCGGATATTGATATTCCCGCTTTATCTAAGGCTTTTGGTAGTGCTTTTGCAGGTGCTGTAGTAAACCATTTTGGTTCTTGTGCGGCATCTGCATAGGATTTTATATAAGCTAAAGGTTGTAAACCTAATTCGTTTGCTTTTTCTTCGCTCATTAAAACTAAAGCTGCGGCACCGTCGTTAATAGTTGAGGCGTTTGCTGCTGTTACAGTTCCTTCTTTAGTAAAAACAGCTGAAAGGGTTGGAATACGATCTAATTTTACATTAGTATATTCCTCATCTTTTGTGATGATAATTGGATCTCCTTTTCTTTGTGGGACTTCAACTGGAACAATTTCGGTATCAAATTTACCTGCTTCCCAAGCTGCTGCGGAACGTGTATAGGATTGAATAGCAAAATTATCTTGTTCTTCACGTGAGATGTTATGTTCTGTAGCACATAAATCGGCAGAAACACCCATGGCATTTCCATCGTATGCGTCAGTTAGACCGTCTTTTTGCATGCCGTCTACAAAAGTTGTTGGTCCGAATTTCACCCCATTTCTTAAATGTGCATAATGCGGGATTAAGCTCATGTTTTCCATTCCACCTGCAACCACAATTTCAGTATCTCCAGCCATGATAGCTTGTGCGCCTTGCATTACTGCTTTCATTCCAGAAGCACAAACTTTATTAATTGTGGTACAAACTACCTCATTAGATAAACCGGCAAATAAAGCGGCCTGACGTGCTGGAGCCTGACCGTTTCCTGCTTGTACTACATTACCCATTATTACTTCGTCAACCAAAGTAGGGTTTAAATTGATTTTATTTAAAGCGCCTTTGATAGCTGCTGCTCCTAATTTTGTTGCTGGTACACTTGATAAGGCACCCATAAAACTACCAATTGGAGTTCTAACAGCTGATACGATAACTACTTTTTTGCTCATTGTGATTTGTTTTATTTTTTATTTTATTCAGTTTGACCTTCGGTCTCGAGTGCGAAAGTAACAAAATTTTACTGATTTTTAAAGTAAATCCTGCTTTTTTACGGAGTAGTAAAAGGCTTGCTTGTGAATATTTTTTTAAATTTTTATGCTGATGAGCGTGGAATTGTTAGGAATTTGACTTAAGTTTGCCGTGTTGAAAAACAAATGAAGTTCTTTAAAAGGTAAGATTTAGGTTGATTTTATGTAAATATCCACTAATTTAGAAAAAAACGCAATTTTTATTTGGTTGTATTGTATTGATAGTTAGTGTGTTTGTTTTTTATTTAAAAATAATACTAAATTTTTATTGGAAATAAGATAATGTTGTTATATATTTGCAACCGCAAAAAAGGATAGTTCTTTACAGAATAGGAGAGGTGCCAGAGTGGTAATGGAGCAGATTGCTAATCTGTCGCCGGGTAACCGGCGCCAGGGTTCGAATCCCTGTCTCTCCGCTTTAGTCCTCGGGGTGTAGCGTAGCCCGGTTATCGCGCCTGCTTTGGGAGCAGGAGGCCGCAGGTTCGAATCCTGCCACCCCGACTAATGGTTAGTCATTTATATTTTACGGTTGCGTAGCTCAGCTGGATAGAGCAACTCACTTCTAATGAGTAGGTCTCAGGTTCGAATCCTGACGCGATCACAAGAAGCCTCGATAGTTTATCGGGGCTTTTTTGTTTTTAT
>CAZULO010000122.1:2780-9237 GCA_964621245.1 uncultured Flavobacterium sp. | reverse complement strand
TGTAATTAAAGAAGTTTTTATTAAAAATAAATAAAAAATCTTACTCAACACATTTTTGGTTTAAGTAAGATTTTTTAGATTTATAATAAATTTTATTTTCCGAAAAGTTTTGCATCTAAACTGTATTTTCCAACTCCTGTGAAAAGCAAGCCTATATAAATTATAAAATAAGTGAAAGTGACATTAAATTCAAATCCGTTACTTCCTTTAGAGAGAATTTGCATAGGGAAAACTACTAGGAAAATATAGGCCATACAAAATGCTAATACGATTAAACTAAAGCGAGAAAATAATCCAACAAGTAGTAAAATGCTACAAACTAATTCGGCAAAAACGGTTAATGCTAGAGGCACGGCGCCACTCATTCCTAAGAATTTGATGTTTTTCGCCCAGAAATCAGAAGCAGCCATTTCATTAAAATGTATTAATTTTTCGTAACCGTAAAATGCCATTAGTAGCCCAATGATTAAACGGATTAGTAGTAAACCGAAGTCTGCATTTAAACCTGATCCGTTGTTTACAAATAATTTTTTCATAATTTTTTTAGTTTTAGTTGAATATCAAATATATAAAAAAAAATATTTTATTCGATTACTAATTCTTTTAGTTGTTCTCGGTATTTTTCTAAAATATCAGATTTGGCTAAAAATCCGATAAATACTTTGTTGTGAACTACGGGTAAAATATGTTGTTGTGTGGTTTCGAATTTATTCATAATAGCTTCTATATTGTCTTCATAATCTACAATATCTTGTTCTTTTACAGGTTGTAACACTTCGGTGATTGAAGTATATTTTACTTTAAAAGCAGAGAAAATAATTGGTCGGATGTCATCTAAATAAATTAGACCAATCAGTTTTTTATCTTCGTTTAAAACGGGGAAAATCACATCTTCTGAAGAGGCAATTTTTTCAATTAAGGCTTCTAAAGTTTTAGATTCGGTTACAGGATTGAAATTAGTGTGAATCAGTCGTTTCACATCAATAGATAGTAAGATATTTTTATCTTTATCATCTGTAAATACTTCGCCTTTATCGGCTAAGTTTTTAATATCGAACGAATACGGTTCAAAATGTTTGGAAATGGCAAAACTGATAGATGAAACCAACATTAATGGCACCATTAAACTGTATCCACCCGTAATTTCTGCAATTAGGAAAATAGCGGTAAGCGGAGAATGAAACAAGCCACTTAAAACTCCCGACATGCCTACTAAAGTAAAATTACTTATGGGTAAATTGGTTAATTTAAGCATGTTAAAAAAGTACGCGGTAGAAAATCCTAAATACGAACCTACGAAAAGCGAAGGGGCGAAGTTGCCACCATTTCCTCCAGCTCCTAAGGTAATTCCTGTAGCAAAAACTTTTAATAAAAGTGTGAGCGTGATGAATGCAAAAATGACCCATTTGTTGTTTTCAAAACGTTCAATAAGTGTGTTATCTAATAATTTTTCGGGTTGATTGGCAGCTAATAGTTTGATTCCTTCATAGCCTTCTCCAAATAAACTTGGTAATATAAAGATTAAACCCCCTAACACCATGGCTCCAAATAAGGCTTTTCGATAGGAATTTTTACTTCTTGTAGCAAAAAAATGTTCTACTTTTCTGAAATTTCTGGCATAATGAATGGATACAAATCCGGATAAAATTCCTAAAATAATATAAAAAGGTATATTTTTCGAATTAAATTCTTGAATAGATTTGAAACTAAATAAAGCATCTTCATTTAATAACAACATGGAAACAATAGAACCTGTTGCAGCACTAATGATTAAAGGTGTAAAAGCAGTGATACTAATTTCTGCTAACACAACTTCAATGGCAAACAAAACACCTGCAATAGGCGCATTGAAGGCTGCAGCTATTCCAGCCGCGACACCACAGGCTAAAAGTAAGGTTCTGTCTTTGTAGCTTAATCTGTATTTTAAGGCGTAATTGCTTCCGAAAGCCGCACCAGTAATGGTAATTGGCGACTCCAAACCCGCACTTCCTCCCATACCAACTGTTAACGAACTAGTAATAATTTGCGCATACATTTGTTTATCTGGCATCACACTACGCTTTTTGGCTACGGCGTACATAATTTGTGACGTTCCTTTTTGAATGTTTCCGTTTAAAAAGTTTTTAATTACAAAAACAGTCAATAAAATTCCAATGATAGGAAGCGTACTTTTACTGTAAGGTAAATGCAATTCTCGGTTTAAGTACTGTGAAAATAAAAAGACATTGTGTGCGAAAGTTTTTAGTATAATTACAGCAATAGCTGCAGAAAATCCAACTAAAACACTAGACACATATAAAAATTGTCGAGGTTCTAGTATGAGTTTAAGTTTGGAAAAATTTTGTTCGAAAAATTGCGCTATTTTTTGGATGGCTTTTAACACTGTAAATGTATTTGGAAAGGCTAAAATACGGTAATTTTAATTGAGAAGCAAAATAATTGACAAATCGACAAATTGAAATTTGACGAATTAGATGATCTTTCTAAGCGCTTCTTTTTTGCTTAATGGTTTTAGATTGGTGTTGTTTACATAGGCTAAAACGCCACTTGGATTAACAGAAGCATATTCGCGTAAAGCCCAACCAATGGCTTTTTGTATAAAAAATTCAGTTGAAAGTTTGTGTTTTTCACATTCAGAAACTAAGAGTTCAAAATTGGTATTTTGTTTATAGCCTAATTGAAATATAATAGCTGTTCGATTTAGCCATAGGTTATCAGAATTTGAAAATTTTTCAATAATTGCTTCTGTTTTTTCTGGATAAGTTAGTAAATAGCCTCCAACTGCATATTTGGCTAAGGTATCCACGCTGTCCCACCAAGAGTTGGTTGTGATAAGTTTTTCAATTAACACAATATCTTCAACTTTGTATTTTTTCTTGATTTCATTAATGAAAATATCAATAGCAGCTTGGTGCATTTCTCGGTGCGGAAATTGATATAATTCCCAGCAAATATCTCTAAAATTAGCTTTGATTTCTTCTTTGTAATTAGCGCTACATTTTTTTAGAATCTCTCTTCTGGCTTGGGTTTGTATGCCATAACAGGGAAATTTATCTTTTAAATAGGCACTTTGTTTTTTTCCGTAAGCTGTATTTTTATTTTCTTCAAGAATTTGGTGAATTGTGGTAATGAAACTCATTTCTTAATTTTAATAATTCGATGCTAGCTTGTTGTTTTAATTCGGAGAAAAATGTAAAAAATTCTTGTTCTATTTCAGTATAAAAATTTTTAAGATCTTCCATTGCGGCTGGCATATTTACTCGGTTTTTAGTTCGGTGATCCATTTGAAATAGAATCAATTCCAAACCAGCTAAACTTTTATAGCATACTAACCAGTTGGTTTCTATCATGTAGGGTAAGGCATTCTGTGTTTTCTCCGTTAAAATATCGTAATTATCTTGTAGTAGTTTGTAAAAAGTTTCGGCATATTCTTCTAGTTTGATAGTTGAAAATTGTTTCCAATTCTTAGCTAAAAAATGATCGTATACAATATCCATAATCACACCCGAATAATGTCCGAACTTTTCATGTAAACGATGTTTACTTTGTCGATATACTAAATGAGAATCAGTAAAACTATCAATAAAACGGTGTAGTTTAATTCCAATTTGAATGCCTATTGGATAGTGCTCATAGTTGTTGCCTTTTACAGCATCAGCCATGAAATTACCAATTTTGATACAATCATCTTCGTCGGAAAGATATATGTGAGCGAGATAATTCAAATTTTTTTATTTTAGTTATAAGTCGCAGTCACAGTCTCAGTTGATTTCAAAGTTTTAGTTTTGACTTTCTTACATCGTAAATATATAAAATTCTTTTTCTAAATATGAAAATGCTTGTTGGAACTTTTTATATTTGTAATTCAAAATAAAATTTAACAAAAATGACATTAATAAAATCTATATCGGGAATTCGTGGAACTATTGGTGGAAAAGTTGGTGATAACTTGACTCCAGTTGATGCTGTAAAATTTGCATCAGCTTATGGGACGTTCTTGAAAAATAATAGTCCTGTAAAGGATAGAAAACTAAAAGTGGTTATTGGTCGTGATGCTCGAATTTCTGGACCTATGATTCATCATTTAGTTCAAAATACGCTTTTGGGTTTAGGAATTGACGTGATTGATTTAGGCTTATCTACCACGCCAACAGTAGAAGTAGCAGTGCCGATGGAACAAGCTGATGGTGGAATTATATTAACCGCTTCGCACAATCCGAAACAATGGAATGCTTTGAAATTATTGAATGCCAAAGGAGAATTTTTAAGTGGCGCAGATGGTGCTAAAATTTTAGAAATTGCAGAAGCAGAAGCGTTTGATTTTGTAGATGTGGATGCTTTAGGAGAAGTTACAATAAATGATTCTTACATGGATATTCACATTGATGAAGTGTTAGAATTACCTTTAGTAGATGCGGATTTGGTGAAAACTAAAAAGTATAAGGTAGTTGTTGATGGTGTTAATTCTACAGGTGGAATTATTATTCCAAATTTGTTAGAGCAAATGGGAGTAGAAGTTGTGAAGTTATATTGCGAACCAAATGGACATTTTCCTCACAATCCAGAACCTTTGCAAGAACATTTAGGAGATATTTGTAAATTGGTTGTGGATGAAAAAGCCGATTTCGGAATTGTGGTTGATCCAGATGTTGATCGTTTAGCGTTTATTTCAAACGATGGTGAAATGTTTGGTGAAGAATATACTTTGGTGGCTGTTGCCGATTATGTTTTGAGCAAAACACCAGGAAATACAGTTTCTAATATGAGTTCTTCACGTGCTTTACGCGATATTACTGAAAAACATAAGGGAAGTTACCAAGCGAGTGCAGTGGGCGAGGTGAATGTGGTAGAATTAATGAAGCAAACCAATGCAATTATTGGTGGCGAAGGAAATGGTGGAATTATTTATCCAGAATTACATTATGGAAGAGATAGTTTGGTGGGAGTTGCTTTGTTTTTAACGTATTTCGCAGGTCAAGATAAAACAGTTGCCGAATTACGTGCAAGCTATCCGCAATATTACATGAGTAAAAATAAAATCGAATTGACGCCTCAAATTGATGTGGATGCGATTTTAGAATCGTTAACAGCAACTTATAAAAACGAGCAAATTTCTACTATTGATGGAGTGAAAATTGATTTTGCAACGGAATGGGTGCATTTAAGAAAATCGAATACCGAACCTATTATTAGAATTTATACAGAAGCACCAACACAACAAGAAGCTGATGTTTTGGCGGAACGTTTTGTAAACGAATTGAAAGTGATTGCTGGGATTTAATCCGAATTAGCTTCAGATTCTTAAGAAACCTGACAGATTTTTGAAACCTGTCAGGTTTTCTATTTTATTGCGGAATTTCATCAAAATTGATCATCCAGTTAATTCCGAATTTATCGGTAAACATTCCAAAATAAGCGCCCCAAAAAGTACTTTCCATCGGCATTGTAATTTTTCCATCTGCAGAAAGTCCGTTAAATAATTTATCTGCTTCTTCTTTACTTTCTGTATTTATGGAAATAGAAAAATTAGTTCCAAAAATAACATCATTACTTTTTGAATTACTATCACTTCCCATTAATACGGTATTTCCAATGACATAAGACACGTGCATCACTCGGTTTTTGTCATCATCTGTTAGTGGGTTTTCTTCAGAATCTGGCATATCGCCAAATTTGCTAATTTGTTCAAATTCGCCACCAAAAACCGATTTATAAAATAGAAATGCAGCTTCGCAAGTGCCGTTAAAAATTAAGTATGTGTTGATTGCTGCCATAGTTTTATTGTTTTAGTTTAATATTTTTTTTTTAAAATTCTCATCACATTCATTAAGTATAATATTGACTTCTTTATTTGTTTGAGAAAAATTCAATAAAGTATCCTCATAAATAAGTTTTCCATTATAATCATAAAATGAATTATTTATGATGAAATTATTAGGTACATCTCTTTCTTTATTCCATTCTTCAAAGAGTGTAGCAAATTCGAAATTTGGTAAATGAAAGGGTAAGTTCTTGTTGAATTGTATAAGATGATACCCGATTTTTTTCTTTTTAATATATTTTTCAGAACGTAAACAAACTGTTTTAAAAGTTTCAATAGAATCATTTTTATTTTCTTGAATTACATCATAATTATTTACTTGAAATTTAAAAGTTTTTTCAAACGAACGAACATTATTACAATTAATATTTATAAATTGATTATTATAAAATTCTTTTTTATTAATCAGTAAATCTGATATAATATGATCATGTTTTACGAAAAGTAAATCTAACTTAAGACTATCTTTACTTTTTATTTTACAGAAATAACTATTGTCTTTTGAGTTAGTTAAATAATATATTTTTTCATTTTTTGTAGAATCTGTGTAATTAATACGCTGATATTCTAATAAATAATCAAATTTATAATTAGTTTGGCTATAAGAAGTGGTTATAATCAAAAGTAAAAAGAGGT
>CAZULO010000122.1:0-2680 GCA_964621245.1 uncultured Flavobacterium sp. | reverse complement strand
GATAAATTTATACTTATAAATGGAGTAGGAACAGCAACACTAACAGTCCAATTTCCGTTATTCAAATATAAATAATGATTTGTTTGAATATCATAATAGAAATTTTGATCTGGGAAATAGATATGTCTTGTTTTAGCTCTGTAACCGTGCGCTGGAGCCCATTTTGGCGGTTTACCATGAGCAAAAGTAATTTCTGGTGAAAGAAAAATAGCTAATAGCGCAATTAAAAATATTCTTTTTAAATTTTTCGAAGTTAGGATTTCAATTTTCATTTGATTTGATATTAAAATTATTTTGTAAAATTAAACCTGAAATTAAAATTCTGATTATATAATTTTCAACAAACTTTATATAATTTCAGTTTAGTTTAATAAAAAAATCCGCTCTTTTTGGGAGCGGATTGAAAATTATTATTTTTTTTCTTCGTTTTTGGTATCCATCATTTCCATGAGTTTCATACCAAGTAAACCACTGATGCCACCTTCTGAACCATTTGATCCTGAGATTAACACATCTGGAATAACTTTAATTTTTCCTTTAGCAATTTCTTCTGTAATTTTATATTTCGTAAAGTTATCGCCACCCATAGCAGAAACTTGTAATTGATACGATTCTGCGGTTGATTTACCAATTGCCATAATTTTTTCCGCTTCTGCTAAACCGGTTTTTGAGATTTTTTCCGCTTCTGCACTTGCGTTTAATTTGGTAGCTTCTGCTTGTGCGCCAGCTCTTGCTTTTGTTGCTTCAGCTTCCGCATTCGCTCTCATTTTTGTAGCTTCCGCTTCTGCATTCACATTTAATTTTAAACTAGTTGCATCTCCTTCTGCTTTTTTTACAGTTGCATCGGCAGTACGTTGTGCAATTTCTACACTTTGTGAAGCACGTACAATTTCTTTTTGCATGTCTGCGATAGCGGTTTCTTTTTCCATACCCTGACGTTGTTCTTGCGCCATTTTTTGAGTTTGATACGTTTTTTGTTCTTCCTCAGCAATTTTTCTGTCCGTTAATGTTTTCATTAAAGAATCTGGAGGAACAATATCACCAATTAAGGTATCAACAGCATTTACATTGTATTCATCTAAAACTACTTTGATGTGATTTTTAGCTGATTCTTGTCTTTCTTTACGGGTACTTAAGAAGGAAATTACATCACTTTCTTGTGCGGAGTTTCTAAAATAGTTACCAATTGTAGGTTCTAAAACCTGAGAAACTAAATTCGTCATACTTCCAAAACGTGCAATTACTTTAGGCGCTTCGTTAGCTGGTACGTGTATGATTTGAGAAACATCTAAATTAAAAGGGAAACCATCTTTAGAACGTACAGTAATAGTTGATAAATTATGATCTAAATTATGAGATTCACTTCTGGCATCAGCCCAGTTCAATACTAAGTTTGTAGTTGGAACAGATTCTAATTTCGTTGTATATTTATTTAAAGCGTATTTTCCAGGTCCAAGTGGTTCCATCCAAACACCACGTTGTCCTTTTGATACAATATTTCCGTGTTTGAAGTGTTCACCCGTAACATCTAAACCATCTTCTCCTACATATGAAATTACTACACCTACATAACCAATTGGCACATCCGTCATTGGGTTCTGTTCTATTTGAAAAGCCCAAGTATTAATATAGTAAGAACCGGCAAGCATAACATTTGGCTGTAATCCTCTATTTCCACCTTGATGTAAAAACGTATCACAATCTTGAAAGTTATTGTGGTTTTCGGTCAGTTTACCAGCAATTTGTCCGACAGGAATAGGTTCTCCATCTAAAGCGGTCACTACACCAATCATATTTTCGTAGATTTTAATTTGTTCTACGATTATAATTTCAAATAGGAAGGTGTTGATACGATAAGAACCTGTAGTAATAAATGCGGTTTGACGACCTTTTTGACCTCCATTATCTAAGAATGCTTTGGCATCTTGAAAGTTGTCTGAATCTACTTTTCTAGCTAAGATTCTACCTGTTGGAATTTCTTTTCCGTCTTTACTTAAAACCAAACCGATTTTTCCTTCTGGAATGATGGTAAATGATGTCATATCTACAGAAAATTGCCAAATCCACATGCCCCAATATAAACCTGGCGCTAACGACTGAGCTTGAAAACCAGCTTCTCCTTTTGTGGCAATAATTCTACTATCTGGTAAGGATTTGTCGGCTCCGAAAAGCACGAATTTTTTGGTTACTAAACCAATTTTATCTTCGGGTACGATAACCATTCCGAAGAATACACGTAATACAAATTTGTAGAAAACTACTGTTAGTACTAGTAAAAGTACCCACCAAAAATCAAAAATTGATGTCATGTTATAAATATTATAGTTGTTAAAAGTTATTTTGATTTTTATTCTGAAAAGAGATTAAAATGTGGTTAATCTGAGATTGTGCAGTTTCAAATTCTGTAGTAAGAATTATTTTTTGAAAAGTAAGTATTAACACTTATGTGCCATTTGAAGGTCGTTTAAAATAAAAATCTATTATTATACGAAAGGGGAAAAAATAAGTTACAAATTTTTAAACATTTATTTTTGTGAAAACGGGAAGTATTTGTAAATTAGGTGATTGTGAATTTCTTAAAATAAAAAAACCGTCAAGTTTTAACAAGACGGTTTTGAGTATTTAGATGCTGAAACAAGTTCAGCATGACAAATCGTAAATCTAAATTCGTAAATCTAAA
>CAZULO010000121.1:6999-9279 GCA_964621245.1 uncultured Flavobacterium sp. | reverse complement strand
ATTTAGCTTTCTTGCTAATTACCTTCTTTATCCTAACTACCACATTGTCTAAGCCACAGTCTATGGATTTGGCTTTACCAGACAATACAAAAACGGACCCAAAGGATTCACCTGAGACACCTGCTTTTAGAACTTTTACCGTAGTTTTAGGTAAAAATGATAAACTGCTTTACTATATCGGTTTAACTGATACTCCGTACATGGATGATGTTATAAATGGTAAAGCGAAAGTGGATAATTATGGTGGTAAAGGCATCAGAAAAGCTTTAATTGCACACAATAAATTTGTTCAGGAGCGTATTGATGATCCTAAAAAACAAGGTATGACTGTGTTGATTAAAGCCAGCAAATCGGCAAACTATAAAAATTTAGTTGACATTTTAGATGAAATGGCTATAGTAAAACCTTTTTCTTATTCGATTGTTGATATTACTCCAAGCGACATAAAATTGCTTGAAGACAACAAAATTAAATAACTTTTAAATACAGAAAAATGAGTGGAAATGAAAATCTTAGCGAAGCTAGTTTAATTGACAATATATTCGAAGGACGTAATAAAAGTTATGGTGCATACGAATTAAGAACAAATAGTTCAAAAAGAACATTAGTAGCTTTACTTTTTTCTTCTTTATTTTTTATAGCGTTAGTTTTCGCTTTATATCTTTCAATGAAAAAGAAAGATAAAGCAGAAGAGAAAATTACAAAGGTGGAACTTAAAAAAGTAAAAACACCAATTAAAAAAGAAGAGAAGAAAATATTTGAACAAAAAAAAGAGATAGAGCCTATTAAAAAGGTTAAATCTGTAGTGGATATTGTGAAAAACGTTCCTCCTGTTGTAGTGAATAAAAAAACAGTAGAAAACGAAATTCCACCACCAGATAATAATCAAAAATCGGGTTCAGAAACAGCTAAAGGGGATCCGAATGCTGCTCCTGAAAAAGGAGTTGAAATTGCACAAGAAGAACAAAAAGGTGATGATACAGATTATACTCAAATTTTTACTTCAGTACAAGTTCAAGCTTTTCCTCCAGGTGGTATGAATGCGTTTAGAAAGCAAATTGCAAGTTCATTCCGTTTGCCAGAAGTAGATCAAACTACAACAGGTACGGTAATCGCAAAATTTGTTGTATGGGATGATGGTTCAATTAGAGATATTGTAATTGTAAAAGAAACTCCTTCCGGTTTAGGTTTAGGAAAAGAAGCTACAAGAATTTTATCAAAATCTCCTAAATGGACTGCTGGTATCTATAATGGTAGAAGTGTGAAACAATACTATACGTTACCAATATCTATTCAAATTACAGGTTCTGAATAATATGAACTGGTTACATAAACTAAAACAGAAATCGCCCAAACAGCGATTTCTGTTTATTTTAGGCCTATTAATTTTCTCTTTCTACATCGCCTTAGCCTATTTTGTTGCGTTTTGGGATAATTTTCCTTTAGAAGTAACTCTAACAAGAAGAAGAATTTTTGCTGTTTTATTACTATTTTATGCCAGTTTTAGATTTTATAGACTGTTAAAAAATAATGATGATGAAGCTTAAAGAAGGAAGCCTTCCTATTGTTTCTATTTTTGTACTTTAGCTTTTCGAATTTCGTTTTAATTAAAGGTACTATTTTTACAGGAAGGTTTGATTCTGATTGTATTTAGTTTTATTTTAATTAAGATTTTATATTTATTTCGCAAAAAATATTACTACTATTACTCAAAATGTACATTATGAAAAAAATAAGTTTTTTATCCGTCGCTCTAATATTTTCTATTTTTGCTTGTAAAAAATCCGAAAATAGTACAGATGAGGAAACATATGTTAAAGGGAAAGCTGCTATTTATGTAGATGAATCTTTATTGCCTATCGTAGAAGACCAAGAATTAATTTTCGAAAATAGATATCCTAAAGCGGTTATCAAATTAATTCCCAAATCTGATTCAGATATCGTAAACCTATTAATACAGAAGAAAATTGACATTGCTGTGCTTTCTCATGAATTAACTACAACACAAGAAAAAACATTAAAAGACAGCGATTTTGTTGGAAAAAACACACCCTTTTGTTCAGATGCGATCGCATTAATAGTAAATTCAAATCAAGCGTTATCTTCTATTTCAACAACAGAGGTTTATAATGTATTAAAAGGGAACGCAAGTACTATGCAATATGTTTTCGATAATGAGAATTCTAGTACGCTTAGCTTTTTAATGGAAAAAGCTGGAGTAACTACTTTACCAAAAAACATCACTGCACTTAAAAATAATTCAGAAGTGATTGAATTTGT
>CAZULO010000121.1:2646-6899 GCA_964621245.1 uncultured Flavobacterium sp. | reverse complement strand
AATAAAAAGAATTAAATTCCAACAAATGAAAACAGTTATTTTATCAAGTTTTGTTAGCATTTTTACCGCTGTAGCCGTACAAGCACAAGACATAGAACAAGTTAAAAAAACAATTGACGCCGAAAAATTTTCTGATGCTAGAAAATCACTTAAATCTATGGTGACTGCTGCACCCGATAAAGGAAAAAATTTCTTTTATTTAGGTCAGGTTTATTTAGCGCTTGAAAAACAAGATTCAGCAAAAATATATTTTGAAAAAGGTAAAGCAGCTAAAGATGCAGGTCATTTAAACTTAATTGGTTTAGGTCAATTAGATTTATTAGATGGAAATAAATCTGCAGCGGAAGCTAATTTTTCAGCAGCATTAGCAGTAGCCAAAAAGAAAAATACGGAAGAGCAAATTTTTATCTCTCAAGCCTATTTAAAAGCGGTTACTCCAGATGCCTCTAAAGCTTTAGTTGCAGCAAAAGCAGCTGTAGCGGCAGATCCAAAATCAGCTGTAGCTCAGGTAGCATTAGGTGATGCATTTGTTGCAAATAAAAATGTGAATGACGCTTATGTAGCCTACAGAACGGCTAGTGAATTAGATAAAACTCTTTTACGTGGTCCAATGCAATTAGCCGTAATTACACGTAATGCACAAGCTTTTCCTGAAGCCTTAAAAGCATTTAATGATATTATTGCTGCAAATCCTTCTTACGGTCCAGCATATCGTGAAAAAGCAGAAACTAATCTAGCTTGGGCATATGCGAAAAAATCTCTTTTCGAAGAAAAAATCGCTGCCGCTTTAGAAGATTATAAAAAATATATGGCCTTAACAGATGTGTCTACAGATGCCCGTGTTAAATATGCCGACTTCTTAATCTTATCAAGAAAATGGAAAGAATTAGAAGCTGAAGCTTTAACTATTAAGAAAATGGATAATATAAATCCTAAAGTACTTAAATATTTAGGGTATGCGTATGCTGAAAACGGAAATCCAGAAGGAGCAATCAAATCTTTAACGGAATATATGTCTAAAGTAGATGCGAAAAAAATCAACGGGAAAGATTATTTATATATTGCTAAAGCTAAATTAGCTACTTCTATGGATGATAAAGCAGTAGTTTCTAACCAAGCTAGATTTAACGAGTCTATTGCTGACTTAACAAAAGCAGCTGAATTAAATCCGTACTTAAATACTGAATTTACAGAAATCGGTATTAAATTGTATACTGGTAAAGCGTATTTAGAAGCGTCTAAATTATTTGAATTAGCCGTTAAAAATACGAATTCTAAAAGTTATGCACGTGATAATTATTTGCTTGGGAATGCAGTTTTATTTTATGCAGGAAACAAAACGGATGCGCAAAAAGCAGCCTTAACTGCCGAATTTGCTAAAGCTAATAAAGCGTATGACGAATCTATCAAAGCCGCACCAAGTAATGTACAAGATGTGTACTACAACAAAGGTCAGTTAAACCGTGTTATTGGTACGAAAGAATCAAATGCACAAGCTGTTTTAGACTATGAAGGTTTCGTAAAAACTGTAGTAGCTAAAGGTGATGCAGAAATTGCTAAACCAGCAGTTAAAGAAAATCTTTTCGATGCGTATTCTTACATCGGGGCCAATTATGCCGCTACTGATAAAGCAAAAGCCATTGAAAATTTCAAAAAAGCCGCAGAGATTAATCCAAACGATACTTTTGTGAAAGAATCTTTACAAGCTTTAACAAAGTAATAAATCACAAATAAATAAAAAACCGGTAGCGTAAGTTATCGGTTTTTTTGTTTTAGAAGCTTTTCCAGCTTTCCATTTTAGTTGTTTTCATAAATAGCTAAAAACTAAACTTCACAAAAAAGCTTCCGTTGGTCGCTTCTTTGTAAAAAGTTTTTATCCTATTTATTTCAAACAAGCTGCCATTTCAATCTGGGCTAGAAGACAAATAAAATCAATATCAATGTCAATACTAAAAGTCAATATCAATATCAATGACAGTTTTAAAATCAAAAATCAATATCTATTAAAATATCAATAATCAATAAAAATAAACCTTATCCAAAATTCTATAATAACGAAATATAAAAGTCCATTTTTCTAAACTAGTAATCTCAAACAGCTGATCTTTTAATACCTTTTCAAAAATCTTCTAACTTCTAACTACCAACTTCTAACTTTATACTATCTTTGCATTCAATATAAAAAATATGCTTAATAAAGAAACTCAAATATTAGTTAACAAAGGCGAAATGCTTCCTTTGATGGAAGAGTTTTATACTATTCAAGGCGAAGGCTATCACACAGGAACAGCAGCTTACTTTATCCGAGTAGGTGGTTGTGATGTGGGTTGTCATTGGTGCGACGTTAAAGAAAGTTGGAATGCGGATTTACATCCGCCAACTGCTGTAAATACTATTGTGGCAAATGCAAAAAAACACGCCAAAACAATTGTGATTACTGGTGGCGAACCCTTAACTTGGGATATGAATCCCTTAACCGCACAATTAAAAAAAGAAGGTTTACAAGTTCATATTGAAACTTCAGGAGCTTACGATGTTACAGGGACTTGGGATTGGTTTTGTTTATCGCCAAAGAAAAATAAATTACCAGTTGAATCAGCATATGCTATCGCGAATGAATTGAAAGTAATTATTCATAACAAACACGATTTTATTTTTGCAGAAGAACAAGCCGAAAAAACAAACGCAAACGCCATTTTATTCTTACAACCCGAATGGAGCAAAAAAGAAGAAATGACTCCTCTAATTGTAGAATATGTAATGAACAATCCAAAATGGAGAGTTTCACTTCAAACACATAAATATTTAAATATTCCTTAAGAGACTATTTCAAAGTAAAAATCCAAATTTCAATCTATATCAAGAATCGGAATTTGGTTTTTTTTTAGTAAAATAAAAGATTTATAAAATTTATTTAATTTCTCAAATCTGTGTTGCTGTAATAAAAAATTATAAAGAAAGTCTCGCCAAATAATCAAAATGTTCGCCTTCCAAAATCAATTCGCATTGCAAACCACTAGCATGAGCGGCATTTTGTAAAGTGTTATAATCTAAATACAACCAAGAAAAAGTGTCTTCAGTTTCTCCTTTATAATGAACCGTAAATGTCAATTCGCCATAATAGCCATCAGCAGGAACACTGTAAGCGCCGTCTTCATCTTGATCAAACATATAAATTAAATCAGAAGAATCAATTAAAATTTGCCCGTCTTCTTTTAGTAACGACTTTAATTTTTGTAAATAAGTTGAAGTTTCATTTAGGTTGCCAAAAATTCCAGTTCCATTCATTAAAAGTAAAATCGTATCAAATTTGTTGGTTTCATCTAAATCTAAAACATTAATAACTTTCACATTTTTAATTCCACGAAGTTGACAAGCTTTTACCGCATGTTCAGAAATGTCAATGGCAGTTACGTCTAATTTTCTCTCATTTTGTAATTCCAAAGTATGACTTCCTGCACCACAACCCACATCTAAAACTTTACCTTTGGCTAATTGCAAGGCTTTTTGTTCCAGTTTTGGCATGTCATTATAATTTCGAAACAAATACGAGACACTCATTTCGTCCGCTTCTGATATCGAAGTTTCTGTCAGTAAATCTTCTGGTGCATTATTAGTTTGGTAATCAAGTATGGCTTTTCCGAAAAGGTCTTTCATTTATTCTGATTTATTTCAGAATCTCTACAGATTCCAATTTGTTAGTTATATGTCAAAATTCAACATTCGTTATTCTGAATTCAATATCGTAGCTTTGCAGTTCCTAAATAAACAACATGTTAAAACCAGCTTTACACGACATTCAGAAACTAGCCAAAGATACGCATATCGAAACAAAAAAATATTTTGATAAGCTAAAAAAACGCGTGCCTAAAAATTTAGATTATGTGATGCAAGATTTATATGATGCCGAATTTAAGAAAACCAATTGTTTAGAATGTGCCAATTGCTGCAAAACAACAGGTCCATTATTTACAGATGCCGATGTGGAACGAATTGCCAAACATTTAAAGCAAAAACCGCAACAATTTATCAGTCAGTTTTTACGTGTAGATGAAGACAATGATTATGTATTGAAATCAGTTCCTTGTACTTTTTTAGATTCGGATAACAAATGTTTTATTTACGATGTTCGCCCTAAAGCCTGTAGAGAATTTCCTCACACCGACAGAAAAAAATTCAATCAGATTACCGATTTAACTTTGTTAAATGTAGCTATTTGTCCAGCTGCTTTTAATATTGTAGAAAAAATGAAA
>CAZULO010000121.1:0-2546 GCA_964621245.1 uncultured Flavobacterium sp. | reverse complement strand
CTTTATCTGCTGTGTCAGCATATGCTCTAAGTAACCATTTTAATTCTAAATGTTTTACTTTTTCAATTTGGGTTAAATCTTCACCAATACATAATACGTTCTTATGCATCGGTTCTTTGGCTCCAAAATTAGAAATAGGTCTGAAACTATAATTAAAATTACTCAAAAATGGCGATCCATAAATTTGAAATTGCTTTTCAGTGCCTCTTCCCACACTTACATTCGTTCCTTCAAATAAGCACAAACTCGCATATAAATTAATAGATTGGTCATTTGGTAAGTTCGGTGATGGTTTTACAGGTAAACTATAAACCATATTTCTTTTATAATGTAAACACGGAATCACTTTTAATTTGCATTGAACTTGATTTGTTAACCATTTTTCACCATTTATCATTTGAGCATATTCTCCAATAGTCATTCCATGCAAAACAGGGATCGGATGCATGCCGACAAAACTTTTAAATTCGGGTTCTAAAACCGGACCGTCAATAATGCTACCATTCGGATTTGGTCTGTCTAAAACAATAAGTTCAATATTGTTTTCTGCACAAGCTTCCATCACATAATGTAAAGTAGATATATAGGTGTAAAATCTGGCTCCCACATCTTGAATGTCGAAAATCATCACCTCAATTTCCGCTACTTGTTCAGGTTTTGGTTTTTTATTACTTCCATATAATGAAATAATAGGTAAATTGGTTTTGCTGTCTTTTCCGTCTTTAATCATTTCTCCCGCATCAGCAGTTCCCCTAAAACCATGTTCAGGCGCATATATTTTTTGAAGATTGATTTCTTTTTCTAATAAAAAGTCAACCAAATGCTTTTGGTTATCAACAATTCCTGTCGGATTGGTCACAATTCCAACTTTCTTATTGACCAATAAAGGCAAATACATTTCGTAGTTTTCAGCACCGGTTTTAAACTTAACTTCTTTTAAAAATGTACTTGAAGGGTAAGTCTTGGTATTCGTAGTTGTGGTTAGTTTGTTTTTTGTAGTAGAACATCCAACTAAAATTAATAGGGTAGAAAAAAATAAAAACGTATTTTTGAACTCAAATTTCATAGGTATCTAATTTTGTTTTTTTAAGTATCATATGTGATTCGCATATCGTTTATGGTAATTGCGACCAATTTATTTCAATGCTCATCAATAAAAATATATTTTGAATTTAGAATATTTTATCGCGAAACGATTAATTGTTTCCAAAAGCTATAAAAGTAGTGTTTCTTCGCCAATTATAAAAATTGCCATCTTAGCTATTGCGTTAAGTATACTTATGATGGTGATTTCTGTAGCCACCGGTATCGGTTTGCAAGAGAAAATTAGAGAAAAAATTTCTGCTTTTAATGGACATGTTGTAGTATCTAACTTTGACGACAACCAGTCTCAAGTTACTGCCGAACCTATCGACTCTAGATTGTTGTCCATAACCCAATTAAAAAAGAATGCCTTCATCACTCATGTGCAACCTATTATTACCAAAGGCGCCTTAATAAGAACCGAAAAAGAGGTAGAGGGAATCATTTTTAAAGGTGTAGATGCGACTTACAAATGGACTAACCTCCAAGAATTTTTAATAGAAGGTAAAATTCCAAACTTTAAACAGGGCGATATCAACCAAGTGTTAATCTCTCAATTTTTGGCCAATCGTTTAAAACTAAAAGTAGGAAGCTCGTTTCCTGCCTTTTTTATGAAAGCTCAAGGAAAAATGCCAAGTGTACGTAAATTCAAAATTGCAGGTATTTATAATTCCGGATTTCAAGATTTCGATTCGTCTTATATTATAGGGAATATCGAACACTTACAACGTATCAATAAATGGAAACCCAATCAATTCGGTGCTTATGAAATCTTTATTGATGATTTTACCAAATTAGAAACACGTGCCGAAGAAATTTATAAAACTATTCCGCCAACGTTCAACAGCACATCCATTGCTGAAAAATACTTTAGTGTGTTCGAATGGTTAAAAATATTTGATACTAACATCATATTAATAATTGTCATCATGATTGTTGTAGCTGTTACAAATGTGGTAGTTTCTCTTTTGGTTCTAATTATTGAACGCACCCAACTTATAGGAATGTTAAAAGCGTTAGGGGCCAACGACTGGTCTGTTCGTAAAATATTTTTATATAATTCATTTCATTTAATTTCCCGCGGATTACTTTGGGGCAACGGAATAGCGATTCTCTTGTTGGTCCTGCAAAAAAAGTTCGAAATCATTAAGCTGAATCCCGAAAGTTATTACGTGTCATCCGCTCCTGTAGACATTAATTTACTTCACATACTGTTATTAAATGTAGGTACTATATTAATATGTGTATTGGTATTGTTAATTCCATCTTACCTAATCACAAAAATAGCTCCTATAAAAGCCTTGAAGTTCGATTAGAAGTTTGTTCAAATTTTACACCATAATATATACGGTTGATGTTTTGTAACGTCAGCCGTTTTTCATTTGTATAAACATACTATATATATAGGTATGATTTTTTTGAAGCTATTTCCGGCTATCCGCTATATCTTTTATTTAATTTTT
>CAZULO010000120.1:0-9345 GCA_964621245.1 uncultured Flavobacterium sp. | reverse complement strand
TAGCTGGAATTTTAGAAAACTATCAAACGCCAGAAGGAATCGTAATTCCGGAAGTGTTAAGAAGATATACTGGATTTGATATTATTGATTAGTTTTTGTCATTCCGAACTTGTTTCGGAATCTCACATAATAAAAAAAGCAACTTTTAGGAGTTGCTTTTTTTGGTTTTATCACGTTTGTAAAACTTAATTACAACGTTTGTCACGCTGAAAGAGTCTCAATATAGCTTCTGTGAGATGCTTTCAACACAGCAAGATTGTGGATGAAATTTATAATGCTTAAATATTTACGAACTTTTCTTCGAGTTGACTAATTTTTGTTAATTTCGTAGCTTCAAAATCGGAACTCAAACAACCAACTTCTTAGGGTATTAAAATCATAATTTATAATTCAAAAACAACAAGTGACCCTTCCAACCCATAAAAATCATTTTAACGCATTAACCGGAATTAGAGCGATAGCAGCTATCATGATTTTTATTTATCATAATAGAAAATACTGGAAAGACGACATCCATCCCGAACTTTTTAGATTTTGCAATGAATTAAATTTAGGTGTTCCTTTATTTTTCGTGCTTAGTGGCTTTTTAATCGCAAAAAACTATGGCACAAAACCTTTTCAATCTGTTACCAATTACAAAAACTACTTGCTTCAACGGATTATGCGGATTATGCCTTTATATTGGTTGCTAATTACGTTGTACTATTTAGATGCTGATTTTGGTAAACAAAAATTCTCTGCTTTACATTATTTACTACTTCATGGCTTTTCTTCTACACATTCTCTAGAAGTAATTGCACAAGCTTGGTCGTTAACTGTAGAAATGTCGTTTTATATTGTAGCGCCGTTACTGTTGGTTCTTGCAGAAAAAAACACAAGGTATATACTCTATTTTTTACTGTTTTTATTTATGGGCACAATAGCAGTAGGATATCTTTGGCAAGCTAGTAACGGAAACCCAAATCACTATTTTCAACCTATAAATTTTGTGCTTATGAGTACGTTTCCAGGTCAAAGTTTACTCTTTTTAGCTGGAATTTTATATGTGAAATATGAACTTATTATTACAAAATTTCTGGCTCACAAAAAGGCTACACTAATTGGCGGAATTGGGTTTTTAGTCCTCATTTATAGCATTGGGTTTTTTCAAGTAAATCGTACAGATCATGGCACCAATCATTGGGAAGGAAAACTGTTGTTTTTTACACTTTTACCAACATTTATTGTAATATTGTTTCACGGATTAATTTATGAAAGAACCTATTTACAAAAATTTTTAGCTAGTAAATTTATGGTGCTTTTAGGAAATGCTTCTTTCGCATTTTACTTAATTCATATTAGTTATGTAAACTTAAAAGTCAGAAGTTTTATTTTCTTACCAGATAGAAATTTTTGTTTGTTATGGATAATAGCTATCTTATTGTATTATTTTTTTGAAAAACCAATATATTCTTGGTATCGAAATAGAAAACAATAGATCTCTTAAACCACCTATTCTTCATAGGAAATCTTAAATATTTACTAACCTAGTTCGGTGTTGATTAATTTTTATTAATTTAGTACTTTGTTAAAATTATGAAAAATTATTTCAGCCTCATATTATATATTTTCTCACTAGTTTCGTTTGCTCAAAACGAACAACTGGCACAAAATTATTTGGAAAAAGGGGAGTTTGAAAAAGCGGCATCCTTATTTGAGGAAATTGAAAAAAAACAACCCAATAATTTCTATTACACACAAAAATTAATTACCTGCTTCCAAGGATTAAAGCAATTTGACAAAGTTGAGAAATTACTACTTACCAAAAAGGAAAAATCTGATCAACCTCTATTTTTTGTAGAATTAGGCTATAATGCGCAATTACAAAAAAATCAAAACAAAGCGGATTCTTATTATAAGAAAGCCATAGAGTCCGTTTCGAAACAACCAAATTATGCCTTTCAAATTGGTCAAGCTTTTGAACAAAGAACTTTATTGCAACAAGCCTATACCACTTATGAAATCGGACAAAAAAACAATTCAGGTATGAACTTTGATTACCAGATGGCTTTACTTCAAGGTCAAATGGGAAATTTAGACATCATGGTTGTGAAATTGTTGGATTATGCCTTTGCGAATAAAAACGCTACCTTAAATGTTCAAAATCAACTCGTTTTGTTCATTCAGGATGATGGTGAAAAAACTTTTACCACTTCCTTAAAGAAAGAACTTTTACTTCGTACCCAAAAAACACAAGACATCTATTGGAATCAATTTTTAAGTTGGTTATATATCAATCAGAAAGAATATAATAAGGCTTTTATACAGGAAAAATCAATATATAAAAGAAATCCAGAATCCTTTGATGATATTATTCAATTGGCACAAATATGTGTAAATGAAAAAGAAATAGAAACCGCACAAGCCATTTTTGAATTTATTTTACAAAATACTACAGATGAAGCAACGATTTTAAATGCGCAATATTATTTACTTAAAAATGAAATTACGCAAGCAAAACCAGAAGCCTATCCGCTAGTATTACAAAAACTAGAAACTTTATTAAATCAGTATGGCAGCTCACCATTTTCGCTAGACTTACAACTTTTAACGGCACGTTTTAAGGCTTTTTATAGGAATGATTATGAAGGTGCGAAATCACTTTTAGATCAACTTATGGAAATGCCATTTAATGTTCGAAACAAAGCTAAAATAAAAATGGAACTGGCAGATGTATTAGTATTTCATGAGAAGTTCAATCAAGCCATCATATATTATGCCCAAGTTCAAAATGATTTGCCAAATGATGAATTTTCACATGAAGCGGGAATGCGAATGGCCAAAACAAGTTTTTACAAAAAAGACTTTGAATGGGCAAAAAAACAAGCTAGTGAACTCAAACAAGCTTCCACCCAATTAATTGCTAATGATGCCGTCGAATTATTTCTATTGATTAGTGACAATGCTGTAGACGATTCTTTGTTTGTAGCCTTACAAGATTATTCCAAAGCAGATTTACTAGAATATCAAAACAAATCAGAAGCCGCTTTGAACGCCTTTTTAGAAATTCTTGAAAAACATAAAGGAGGTACGATAGAAGCTGGCACAATTTATAAAATTGGTAAGAATTATGAAAAACTAGGTAATTTCACCAAAGCGGTTGAGTATTATGAAAACCTTTTACTAAATCACAAAGATGGAATTTATTTAGATGAGGCTCTGTTTTATTCTGCGGAACTGTACCACAAACAATTGAACAATCCAGAAAAGGCAAAATCCTTATATGAAAAAATAGTGTTAGAACATCCCGATAGTATTTATTTCACAGAAGCAAGAAAACAATACCGACAATTGCGAGGGGAAAAGCAACAAGGAATATAATACTAATGAAAAAAAACATTCTTTTTACTTATATTTTTTGCTATGCAATTTACTGTAGCTCAAACTATCGAAAAGAAAGTTTTTGGGTGTTGGACAGAAAGTTTTTGGGAATTTGAGTTTTTCGAAAATGGAGCCTATAAAAGAACATCATCTGGACATTACGGAAATACAATAATTACAGGATTATATACCGTAGTAAACGATACGATTCAAATAAAATCTGGATTTGAAGATTCTGACGGAACCATAAATAAATATTATATTATAGATAAAAATAATGTTTTAATTGATACAAAATTAGAAAACGGCTATCTAATGAATGATGAAAAACAAACCACTTTATATTGCGATCTGAAATATCCTAAAATAACTGCGGTAAATAAAGAAAAAATAATTCAATTAGAAAAAGCTATAAATTTAGCTTTCAATTCTGACAAAATGAAAGCCTATTATCATTTTGATACAAAACCAAAAAGGAAATTGTTAGTATCAAAGTATCATGCCCTTCAAGCCAATATTATTGTAGATCATAAAGTAGCTGAATTCAGAGCCATTGAAGAAATAACGGAAGATTTTTACATAGAGTTTGAAGATTTTGATCTAAACTATTCTGATTTAAACTTTACAATTAAAATTCATGGCGAAGAGGTGAAAATAGATTTTACATTCGTTTTAACTGATAAAGAATGGGTAATAAAAGAAACAAGAATATTTGAAGATTAAGTTCAATTCTTAAAGGAATAAAGAAAAACAAACTACTTTTTACTAAATTTGCATAAAATTATATAACATGAAATTCAACACCAAAGTCATTCACGGAAATCAACATCACGATCCAAGTACTGGAGCTGTAATGCCACCCGTATATCAAACCTCTACATTTGTACAAACTAGTCCAGGTGTACCTTTTAACGAATTCGAATACAGTAGAGCTGCCAATCCGACAAGAACTGCTTTAGAACAAGCTTTAGCGAGTATTGAAAATGGGGTAAGAGGTTTAGCTTTTGCATCTGGTTTAGCGGCTACAGATTCGGTTATGAAACTATTAAAACCTGGCGATGAAGTTATTGCTATGGACGATTTATATGGTGGAACGTACCGAATGTTTGCTCGTATTTATCAAGATTATGGCATTAAGTTCCATTTTGTGGATATGACGAATTTTGAAAAGTTTCAATCGTTAATTAATGAAAACACCAAATTGGTTTGGGTTGAAACTCCAACTAATCCTTTAATGAAACTTGCTGATATTGCAGAAATTGCCAAAATCACTAAAAAACACAACTTGCTTTTTGCGGTTGACAACACTTTTGCAACACCATATTTACAAAAGCCTTTAGATTTAGGTGCAGATATCGTAATGCATTCGGCTACTAAATATTTAGGCGGACATAGTGATGTAATTGCTGGTGCCTTAATTGTGAAGGATGAAGCTTTAGGTGAAAAATTACACTTTGCCCAATTTGCTACTGGTGGAACGTTAGGACCTATGGATAGTTATTTGGTTTTAAGAGGAATCAAAACGTTGCATTTACGTGTGCAAAGACATTGTGAAAACGGCGCTAAAGTGGCCGAATACTTAGTAAATCACCCAAAGGTTGAAAAGGTATATTATCCGGGCTTAGAAAGTCATCCACACCACGAAATTGCCAAAAAACAAATGATCGGTGGTTTTGGCGGAATGGTTTCGTTCACGTTCAAATCAGGAGCAAAAGCAGATGCAATTAAAATGTTAGAAAAAGTAAAAGTATTCACCTTAGCAGAATCGTTAGGTGGTGTAGAATCGTTAGCGAATCATCCCGCCTTAATGACACACGCTTCGATTCCAGAAGAAAAACGTAAAGAAATAGGTATTAGTGACGACTTAGTTCGTTTAAGCGTTGGTGTAGAAGATATTTCAGACTTGCTTGCTGATTTAGAACAAGCTTTTCAATAACTATCAAATAAGATGTAAATAAAAAACCCAGCTAAATGCTGGGTTTTTTTATGACCTATAAATTATTATAACGCGATAATAATAAACTCACTTCTTCTGTTTTTCTGATGTTCTTCTTCTGAACAAGGAACATCATCTGAACAACTATTTATTAATTGACTTTCGCCATATCCTTTACCAGTTAATCTATCTTTAGCAATACCTTGTTGCACCATCCAAGCGATAGTAGCTTGCGCTCTTCTTTCAGATAAACTAGCATTATAAGCAGTAGATTGACGGCTATCCGTGTGACTTCTAACATCTACTTTCATAGTTGGATTCTGCTTCATCACTTCAACAATTTTAGCTAAATCTAAAGCCGCATCTTTGCGAATAAATGATTTATCTAAATCAAAATAAATAATTTCGATTTGGAAAGCTTTGGCTAAGTCATCACCCACTTTAACTTTTTTAACTTTGGTTTTAGTTAAAATGGTAACTTGAGTCGGTTTTCCGTTATTTCCTGTAGTACCTACTGCTTCAGCAACCTCACCATCCAAACCTTTAGCACGAGCGGTATAAGTAGTTTTAGGAGCTAATTTATCAAAAGAGAATTTACCTTCCTTATCTGATTTAACTGTCATTACTTCCTCCATCTTATCATTTAAAAGAGTAACATCAGTATCTGGGATAATTTCGTTGGTCTCTTCGTCCATAATTATACCCGTTATACTTTCAAGGTTATCTATTGAAAGTTTGATTTTTTCTTTGAACTTATAGATATCATCTGAGCCTTCTCCTCCACCTCTATTTGAAGTAAAAAATCCAATTCTAGATTGTACATCAATAATATATCCGAAATCATCCGTGTTACTATTTATAGGAGCACCAATATTTACGGGCTTACCATTAAATTTTTCATCATAAATTTTTGAAGCAAAAACATCTAAACCACCTAAACCTAAATGACCGTCAGAAGCGAAATATAAAACATTGTCTTTAGCTATAAAAGGAAAAGTTTCACGACCTTCGGTATTAATATCTGGACCTAAATTACTTGGAACTCCAAAAGTACCATCATTTTTAATTTCAACTTTAAAAAGATCAGAAGCACCAAGTGTTCCTGGCATATTTGAAGAGAAATAGAGATATTTTTCATCTGCACTCAAAGCGGGGTGGGCTACACTATAGGAATCGCTATTAAAAGGTAATTCGATAACATTAGACCATACTCCGTTGACATTAGAAGCTCTGTACACTTTTAAAAGAATAGTACCTGCTTCATCTTTCCCTTTTCTACCGTTATTATAATTATTACGAGTAAAATACATGGTGTTACCATCACTAGTAAAAACGGGGGTTGATTCATTAACTTTAGTAGAAATAGATTTAGAAAACACCTCAGGAGTAGTTAAACTTCCATCTTCTTTTACTTCAGAAGAATAAAGAGTGGTAAAACCTTGATTGGTCCAATTATGAATACGACTACCAGCAGTGTCTCTTGCACTAGTAAAAACTAACTGATTTTTGTAAAATGCAGCACCAAAATCCATCACTTTTGAATTTATACCAGCATTCTCTATACTGTGTCTTCCAGAATTCGCCTTAATCGCATCTAAATAATCTTTTGTAGAAACAAATTTTGTGGCTCTTGTATCTTGTGGTTTCGCAGAAGAAAATTTTTGTAAATATTCATTAGATTTTTTCATATCTCCAGAAGCCTTCAATGTTTGCGCATATCTAAATAAATATTCTGGATCAACGGTTTCGTTCATAGCAAAAAGTTCCGCATACCACTTATTCGCTCCGACTAAATCAGCATTAAAGTAATAGGAATCTCCAAGTTTTTGGAATAAATCTACCGACTTAAAACCTTTATTAGCAACTTTTTCGTAAATATCTTTAGCTTCAAAATAAGCAAATTTGTTATATTCCTTATTCCCTTTATTGATTGTTTTTTCTTGAGACTGAGCTGAGAAACAAACCAAAGCAAGTAGCGTACTATATATAATTCTTTTCATAGTGTATTTTTTAGAAGAATCTAGGAGAAACAATGTTTTCGATATTATTAAACAATTCAAATCTTAGAAAAATTTCATGAGATCCAGAATTATAATTAGCTAGTTTGGTTGTTTCCATATCGTATCCATAACCAATAAACCAAGATTTATTAACTTGAAAACCAGCCATTAAACTTGCTGCAGCATCCCATCTGTAAGCAGCACCAAGTACAAACTTTTCATTAAATAAAAAGTTAGCAGAAGCATCAACTTGAAGCGGCGCACCTTGTACTAATTTAGTTAATAATGCAGGTTTAAATTTAATAGATTCATTTAAATCGAAAACATGACCTGCAATAAAATGATAATGCAATCTTTCTGAAGCTACACTATTAGAAGGGGAAGTTGAACTTTTATCATAATGTTCCGTTTCTAAAAAATTTGGAATAGAAAACCCTAAATAGGTTTTATCAGAATGGTAATAAATACCAGCTCCTATATTTGGCGAAAACTTATTATCAATATTATATTGGGCTAAATTATCTGAAGGATTGTATTTACTAACTTTAGAAAAATCAATATTTAATAAATTAGCTGTTCCTTTTACCCCAAAAGATAATTTAAAATTTTCTGAAGTTTTGATGGAATAAGATACATCAGCACTAATTGAATTTTCATCAGAAGGTCCAATTCTGTCATTAAGAATAGATAAACCTAAACCAATATTAGAATTATTAACAGGTGTATTAATAGAAAAACTATTTGTAGTTGGTGCACCATCTAAGCCAACCCATTGCGTTCTGTGTAAACCAAAAACACTTAAAACACCTCTAGAACCGGCATAAGCAGGATTTATATTTATAGTGTTATACATATATTGGGTAAACTGCGCATCTTGTTGAGCATAACTTGAGATAGCTAGCAATCCAAGTATTAAAATAAAAAAACGATTTTTCATATTGTTCTATTTTTAAATTACTATTGAGGGATTGCTCCCTCAATAGCGTTTTATCTATTAATGTATAAGTAACCAGCTTGTTGTTTGCTTTCGCCAGTAGCATCATTTGTGAAACGAATTACGTAGAAATAAGTACCTACTGGAAGTTCAGCATTTTGACTTACTGTAACTCTTCCTTCAGAAACACCTTTAAATGCTCGACCATCGGCTGGACTATATCCTTTTACTTCGTATACTAATACACCCCATCTGTTGTAAATTTCAACTGTATTGTTAGGGTATTTCTCGATATTTTTGATTACGAAGACATCATTGTCATTATCACCATTTGGAGTGACCATTTGGAAAATTTCTAAATCCTCAGAACCATTGTGCGTGTTAAATTCTAGATAATCTGCAGTTCCATCACCATCTGAATCAAAAGCATCATCTGGATTTCCATCTCCATTTCCATCTCCGTTTTCATCAGCCGTATCTAAACCATCATTATCATCATCTTCATCACGGTAGTCGAAATCACCAGTTGTATCTGCATCACCGTCTACATCTTGTAAAGTATTACCATTTGTAGGGTTAAATACGGTACCATTTGGATCTCCATAACCTACTGTTGTATCAACAGCATCATCTAAACCATCAAGATCTGTATCATTTCCAGTTAATGTGATTCCTGATTCGTACATATCAAATATACCATCATTATCTGAATCTTGGTCTAACATATCTGGAATAGCATCACCTGGATTATCAGTATTTACTGGAGTAATTCCATTTGTAGCATCATAAGCATCGTCTAAACCATTACCATTTGCATCTATTCCTGTTGGTGGAATATAACCTGCTGATGTTTGAGCTTCGATATTATCTGGAATACCATCTTCATCTGAATCTTGATCTAAATAATTTGGTAAACCATCTCCATCTGAATCTAAAATACCACCTTCTACAGAGGCTATAACACCATCATTATCATCATCAATATCCAAGTAATCAGGGATACCATCTCCGTCTGTATCTTGAGCATCTGAAAGATCACCATCGCCGTTTGGATCAGGATTTTCTTCAGATGTTGGAATACCATCATTATCATCATCAATATCTAAATAATCAGG
>CAZULO010000119.1:0-9418 GCA_964621245.1 uncultured Flavobacterium sp. | reverse complement strand
GCTAGAAATTGGTTTTGAAGTGAGTAAAACCGATACTTTGTGGGAAGAATTAGTCGAAGCATATTCAGGGAAAAACAGGCATTATCATAATTTGATACATTTGGAAGAAATGATTGTACAATATGAAAAGTATCTATCTGAATTAACTTTTCCTGTTGAGGTATTGTATGCTATTTTTTATCATGATTACGTTTATAAAGCGACGAGCAAAGAAAATGAATTGAAAAGTGCTGAATGGGCCATTTCGATTTTACCTGAGAATGCAAAGATTAATACAGCCTTAGTTTTTGATATGATTCTCGCAACGAAACTCCACGAACATAATCGGGTAGAAGACACCAATTGGTTGATAGATTTCGATTTGAAAATTTTATCCAAAGAATGGGAAGATTATGAAGTGTATTTCAAACAGATTCGAAAAGAATATAAAATGTATCCTGATTTTCTTTATAACCCTGGAAGAAAAAAAGCCTTGCAACATTTTTTAGAAAATGAATTTATTTTTCAAACAACAACCTTCAGAACAAAATTCGAAAAACAAGCAAGAGAAAATATCCTGAAAGAAATTGCGCAACTATAATTACTGAACACTCTCAAAACATGGCACAAACCAAAAACGCCCTTATCCGATATAAAACCATTGATAAATGTTTACAAAATAACTATCGCCAATGGACGTTAGACGATTTAATTGAAGCCGTTAGCGAAGCTTTGTTTGAATACGAAGGCAAAGAAAATTCTGTTAGTAAGCGAACCTTGCAATTGGATATTCAACTGATGCGTAGTGAAAAGTTGGGTTATAATGCACCAATTGTAGTATACGATAAAAAGTTTTATAAATACGAAGACGAAGATTTTACGATCACAGATATTCCATTAACGGAAACGGATATTAATGTCTTGACAGAAACGGTTTCCATGTTAAAACAATTTAAAGATTTTTCGCTGTTTAATGATGTGTCCGATATTTTACAACGTTTAGAAGATAAAATTTACGCCGAGAAATCGCACACGCAGCCTGTAATTCATTTGGATAAGAATGAAAAGTTGAAAGGATTACATTTTCTAGATGAAATTTATCAGGCGATTGTGAAAAAAGTGGTGTTGAGAATTACGTATAAATCGTTTAAATCTCGCGATGAAAATACATTTCAGTTTTATCCTTTTATTCTGAAAGAGTTTAATAATCGATGGTTTTTAGTAGGGAAAAAACGAAAGCAAGCGCCTGTTTCTAATTTGGCGTTAGACCGAATTATTAGTATCGATTACGATTTTCAAACACCTTATATTGAAGAAGATTTTGATTCTGAAAAATTTTATAAAAATGTAGTAGGCGTTACCGTAAATACTGGAATGCAACCCAGAAAAATTGAACTGTGGATTGATAAAATCAACGCGCCATATGTCATTACAAAACCGTTACACAGTTCGCAACGTTTAATTGAAACCTATGAAGACGGAAGTGTGAAAATTCATTTATTTCTAATTGAAAATTACGAATTAGAACGTTTGTTGTTAGGTTTTGGAGATGGTTTAGAAGTGCTTCAGCCACCCCGATTGAGAAATCGAATGAAAGCCATTTTACAGAAGAGTTTGGAGAAATATAATAAAGAAATATAATTGAAAAATATGAACTCATTTGAAATTTTATTACAAACCTTACAACAAATTACCACTTTAGAACAAGAAGAGGAAGTATTGTTTCAAAAGGCATTTAAATCCTATTCATTACAAAAAAACGAATATTTTTTGCAAGCTACGGAAGTCAACACTAAGCTTGGATTTCTATGTAAAGGTTTAGTGCGTTATTTTGTGTTTAAAAATGAAGAAGAAGCGACTTTAGAATTCACCAAAGAAGGAGAGTTCGTAGCCGATTACGGAAGTTTTATTTCCAAACAACCTTCCATACAAAACATTCAAGCTTTAGAAGATTGTGAATTTTTAGTAATTGATTACGACGAATTGCAAAAGCTATATAAGATTTCTAAAAACGCTAATTTATTGGGAAGAATAATAATTGAACACCGTTTTATTATCATGGTGAATCAACTTTTAACCGTTCATCAATACAGTCCAGAAGATAGATATCGTTACTTTTTAGAAAAATATAAAGATTTAGTGCAACGCATACCTCAATATTTAATTGCTTCTTATGTAGGTGTAAAACCGCAATCGTTAAGTCGAATTAGAAAACGAATCGTTTAGTCATTTGTTAACTCAGGTGCATCAATTTTAATTTCGGTTACTAATACTTTTGATGTAGTATTAATTATAACACGAAATTGAAATGACACTTACTATTATTTTTATCGTTTTTGGATTTTGTTTTTTGCTAGAACGTTTAATGCCGGGTTGGAAATTACCTGAAGTCCCAACTTGGACCATTAGAGTTTTAGCTGTAAATTTTATTCAACTTGGAGTGGTAACACTTGCAGGCTTTACTTGGGAAATTTGGCTTTCTCAGTATTCTTTATTTAATGTATCGAAGCATGTGAATCCGTTTTTTGGAGGATTAATTGCGTATTTTATTGCCACATTTATTTTTTATTGGTGGCACAGATGGCGTCATCAATTCGATTTTCTTTGGACGCGTTTTCATCAAATTCACCATAGTGCACAACGTTTGGAAGTCATTACTTCATTTTATAAACATCCGTTAGAAATGACTGTGAATTCTATAATTGGTAGTCTTTTAGTATTTTCAACTTTAGGTTTAAGTGTGGAAGCTGGTGCAGTGTATACTTTGTTTACGGCTTTAGGAGAATTTTTCTATCACACCAATGTGAAAACACCAAGATGGATTGGCTATATTTTTCAACGACCAGAAATGCACAGAATTCATCACGAATACGATAAACATACCAATAATTATGGTGATATAGTTTGGTGGGACATGTTGTTCGGAACGTATGAAAATCCAAAAGAATTTAATTCTACTTGTGGTTTCGATTCCGAAAAAGAACAACGCCTATTAGATATGATTCAGTTTAAAGATGTACATAAAGAGTAATTTTATAGCATGAAAAAAGAAGCAATTATATTATTAGTGTCTTTAGTAATAATAGTATTATTTAATGGAGTAATTGGTCGTTTTTTAGCACCATTTGGAATTTTCTTAACTCCTGTTGTGATTTTTTTTACAACTTATACTATTTGTAAAGAATGTAAAGAAATGAATGTAATTCTTATAAGTTTTGTTGCTTATTTATTAATTGCATTAAATGATGTTTTAATTAAAATTTATGGTGGTGGAACGCACGATAATACGGGGTTAGGATTTATTTTGGTTTTTACTTTGATGGGATTGATTCCTTCTTTTTTATATTTTATTTTTACAATTTACAAACGAAATGGAAAAATGGAATATAAAATAATTGCAGTTTTGTTGTTTATAGTTTTGATTATTTGTCATCATAAAATGTTTTCAAAACTAGGTCTTGATTGTCCAAATTAAATTTTAAAATATACTACTCCACCACATAATTCTCAATTTTCGTTTTGTAAAAATCAATTTTCTGACGCATTTTGTTGAAAAATATTTTCTGATCTTTTTTGCCCGATTGGTTTAACGATTTGGAATTGGAAAGCTGATTAGCAATGTATTCTTTTTGTTCTAAACAGGCGTTTTTATCAGAAGTCACATAATAACCTAAAGCGTTATAAGGTAAAAAGAATTTTAGTTTTTGTTCTGAAGTAAATAAAACCGAATTGTTTAAAATCAGCAATTCGTTGTGATACAATTGAAAATCGGGTGTGTTGGTTTGGCATTTCAATTCTAAATCGGCTACAATTTTAGTGATATCTTCTAGCAGTAATTTTGCGTTTGAATAGTGCAATAATCCCGATTCGAAAAAATAATAAATTTGTTGTAAAGAGCTATTGATAGTCGTATCGTTCCAAATTTCTACACGTTTAGAGTGTTCGAAAAACTGCTTTAAAGCGGAAGTTTCATTTATAATGCTGGTATCAAAAATAAAATCTTCAAAGGGCGTAGCTTTCTTATTTGTTAATAATTGAAACCAAATGAAAAACTTAAATTTAGAGAACAAAGTACCCGCTACAGCGTAATTCATCGGAATGTCTTTTGCCGAATAATATAAAGTGGTTGCTGTTGGATTGAAATCGGACAAAAACTGTTTCGATTTTTCGAAATAGGCTTTAAAATCGGCTTGGGTTTTAATATTTTTTGTTTTTTCTACAATCAAACTTTCTTTTTGTTGAAACAATTGATCCATAGAGATGTTGTATTCTTGGCACAAAGTCACAGTTTCTTCAATGGAAAATTTACTTTTCATCGAAATTCTTCTATGAGCGGCATCATAACTAATTTGTAAAACTGTAGAAATGGCTTCGTTAATGGAGGTTTCATTTCCAATTATTTGTCTGATTTCTTTTAAAAGAATTTCTTGAGGGTTCATATTTGTGATTTTCGCAAATTCAAAGATACATATTATTATTTACTGCAAATTAGTTTGTAATTAGTATAATACTTTTGAACTGTAATTAAAATTTAGATTAAGATTTGTAATTCATCAATTTTAGCCACGAATTCACTAATTGATAGTTGTAAATATTCGATTTAATTCGAATTTTCATCTAAGATGAACAAATTTTATCGGAAATTTTTAAAAATTTAATTCGGAATTAGTGGCAAGTTGAAGCAAATAAATTCATATCGAAGACAATTTAAAAAAATAAAATTATGGAAAGGTTAAAACTTAAAATCGCAAAAATGACGGTCGATTTCGAAAGAATTACGGCTAAAGATTTAGTTCACTATTCGAAAGTGATTAATCGAATACAAATTAAAAATAGGATTTGTTTTATGTCGAATTAAAATCCAACCACATGAAAAAATTAGTATTAATTGGAGTGTTGAGTTTGTTTTCTTGTCAATCCTATAAGGAAATTAAAGACAAAGAATTGGTTGCTTTTCCTAAGGAATTAAGTGCTGAATTTCAATCGTTGTCCAACAAAAAGAAAAAAAAGGAAGATCAAGTTTACATTCAAGAATTATTTGATATTCGGAATTTAGATACTGTTGTTAAAATTAGTATTACTAAGAAGGATGAAATTGAAATGTACTATAAAAATGTTTTGGGAGGAATGGATGTAGCCGCTTTCAAAGGCAAATTCAAGAAAAATTATTTTGAAGTGTATTTAACAAAAAAACGAATATTTTTTCCACCCATTTATTGTAAAACCAATATTAATAGATTGCGAATTGGTCTATCAAATAACCAAGAATTAGTGATTAACAGACATTATGATTATTCTGGAATGGTTTTGCTTTTTGCCGCTGGAAATTCGGATCATAAACAATATGTTTTTAAAAATAAATAAATATGCGACTTTTAAAATTAAATAAAATAGTAGTTTTTTTGGTTTTGATAACCACAATATCCTGTAGTGTTCAGAATCAAACGAGCACAGATTATTATAAGTCTTTAGAACCCAATTTAAATGTGAGGTTTTATGATAAGTTGGATACCCTTAGAAATCAATATGATGCTAGTATTTCAACCAGAAGTTTTGTTAAATTATTCACGGATAAAAATGATGTAGATTATACAAAACCTATGGCTATAAAATTGACTGAAAATAAAATGTATTTGCATTTTAGTGATGTACAAAAGAAAGAATTTGTATTGCAATTTTATGGTAAACTTCATAAACAAAAGTTTGTTTTTTATACGAATTATAAAACCATAAATTTTCCAGTTTTGTTACTGAGTAAGCAAATGGAACGATTTAAAATTCAGCTTTCAGAAAACAATGAATTGTTAATTGAAAAATATAACGTGAATGAAGGAATGATGTTGTGTTTTGGAGCGGATAATTCTTATGAAAATTTATATCGATTTAAAATTCTTTAAGATGAGAAAAGTATTATTTTTAGTTTTGTTTGCTATTAAATTACATGCGCAAGACACAATTGTTTTTCCTAAAATTGATGTTTTTAAAAGAAATATTATTGAGGTGAGTTACGGAATTCCTTTAGGTGATTTAGCTAATAAATATGAAAGCACTATAAATTCTGGAATATATTTTAGAACTAAAATTGCTAAAAAACAGTTTATAGATTTCGGATTGGAAGTAAGTGGAGTGGTGCAAGGGAATCCTATTAATTATACATTTAATGGAGAAAATGTAATTTTAGATGGAAGTAAATCTGCTTTTTTATTAGGGTTACGATATACCCGATTTTTATATCAATCTAAGAATGAAGTTTTCCATATTGAATCCAATTCAGGTTTAGGTTGGAGGTATTTGCATTATAGTAAACCAGAAGACGAAAAGTATAAAGAAATAGATTTATCACCCACACTTAATACAGTGGCTATTTCTCAAGGATTAAAAATAATGTATGGTGGTTTTGGTGTGTTTTGCAATTATCAGTATGCACCATATGATTTGTTTAATTCAAAAATTGAAGAACATTTTGGTGGGGAATCTATTAATTTCGGAATTTCAGGAAGTTGGAATTTTTAATTTTAAGTAATTATACAAAAAAACCCGATAAATTATTTTATCGGGTTTTTTATATATGAATTTGAAAAGATTAGGCTTTTGGAGCGTCATCTTTTTTCTCTTCTCTTGGAGGTCTAGGTAAAAGAGCTTTTCTTGATACTTTCTCTTTTCTAGTTTTAGGATCAACACCTAAGTATTTCACCATAAATACATCACCCATGTTTACTACATCAGTCACATTTTCAGTTCTTTCCCAAGCTAATTCAGAAACGTGTAATAAAACTTCGTTTCCAGGAGCTGCTGTATATTCTACCACTGCACCGAAATCTAACATTTTAATTACTTTTACTTCGTAAGCTTCACCCATTGCTGGTTTGAAGATAATGGAGTCAATTTTAGCTAAAACAGTTGCAATTCCATCTGGGTCAGTTCCTAAGATTTCAACCACACCTTGTTCGTCTACTTCGTTGATTACGATAGTAGTTCCAGTAGCTTTTTGTAATTCTTGAATTACTTTTCCACCAGGTCCAATTAAAGCACCAATAAAGTTTCCAGGAATCGTTCTTGTGATAATTTTTGGAGCATGTTTCTTAACATCAGCTCTTGGTGTAGCGATTGTTTCAGTTAATTTTCCTAAAATATGTAAACGTCCTTCACGAGCTTGATCTAAAGCTTGCTCCATAATGTCGTAACGCAAACCATCAATTTTAATATCCATTTGACAGGCAGTAATACCGTCAGCAGTACCAGTTACTTTGAAGTCCATATCTCCTAAGTGATCTTCATCACCTAAAATATCAGACAATACAGCAAATTTTTCACCGTCAGTAATTAATCCCATTGCAATACCAGAAACTGGCTTTACCATTTGAACTCCAGCATCCATTAACGCCATTGTACCAGCACAAACTGTAGCCATTGAAGAAGAACCGTTAGATTCTAATACTTCAGACACAACACGAATGGTGTAAGGACAATCTGCAGGAATCATGTTTTTTAACGCTCTTTGCGCTAAATTACCGTGACCTACTTCTCTTCTAGAAGTTCCTCTTAAAGGTTTTGCTTCACCTGTTGAGAAAGGTGGGAAGTTATAATGTAAATAGAATTTTTCTTCACCTTGTTCAGATGGAGAATCTATTTGATTCGCTTCTCTTGAAGTTCCTAAAGTTACTGTAGCTAAAGCTTGTGTTTCTCCACGTGTAAATAAAGAAGAACCATGAACTCTTGGTAAATAATCAATTTCACACCAAATTGGTCTGATGTCAGTTGTTTTTCTACCATCTAAACGAACACCTAATTCTAATACTACATTACGAACGGCTTCTTTGTTTGTTTTGTAGAAATATTTAGACACTAAATCTCCGTCTTCTGCTAATTCTTCCTCTGTAAATAAAGCTTTTACTTCTTCTTTTACTTCAGCGAATGCTGCACTTCTTTCATGCTTAGCAGAACCCACTTTAGCGATATTGTAAATTTTATCGTAAGCTGCAGCTTTTACTTTTTTGTAAATTTCTTCGTTTTCTTTCTCACCTTCGTAAGTACGAATTTCTTTTTTACCAAAAGCAGCTTGTAAATGCAATTGCGCTTGAATTTGAACTTTGATAGCTTCGTGAGCAAATTTGATAGCTTCTACCATTTCTGCTTCTGAAATTTCTTTCATTTCTCCTTCAACCATGGCAACAGAATCTAAAGAAGCTCCAATCATCATGTCGATATCAGATTTTGCTAAGTCTTCTCTGCTTGGGTTGATCACAAATTTCCCGTCGATACGCGCCACACGTACTTCAGAAATTAAGTTGTGAAAAGGAATGTCTGAAACCGCTAATGCTGCTGAAGCGGCTAAACCTGCTAATGAATCAGGCATCACTTCTTCATCATGAGACATTAATTGAATCATAACTTGTACTTCCGCGTGGTAATCATCTGGGAAAAGTGGACGTAAAACACGGTCTACTAATCTCATAGTTAATACTTCGCTATCACTAGGACGTGCTTCTCTTTTGAAGAAACCACCTGGGAAACGACCTGCGGCTGCAAATTTTTCGCGATAATCTACTGTTAAAGGTAAAAAATCTACATTTGGATTGATGTTACGAGAGGCTACCGCTGTGGCAAGGATCATCGTATCACCCATTCTTACTACTACAGAACCGTCAGCTTGTTTGGCTAAACGACCTGTCTCGATTGTGATGCTTCTGCCATCACCTAAATCGATTTTTTCTACAAATAATTGTGGAATCATAAATTTAATTCTCAAAGGTTATACAAAGGGTTAGTTGTGTTGTTGTTGTGTAGTTGTTGTAGTTGTGTCTAACCCAATGAAAAACCAAACTTTTCTTGCTTTTTTTGTAAACAAAAAGGGGCACAAAGCCCCTTAAGTATATTATTTTCTAATTCCTAATTCTTTAATAATCTCACGGTATCTTAAGATATCTTTCTTTTTTAAGTAATCTAAAAGACTTCTTCTTTTACCTACTAAAAGTACTAACGATCTTTCAGTGTTATAATCGTGACGATTTTTTTTCAAGTGCTCAGTTAAGTGAGAAATTCTGAATGTGAATAACGCAATTTGTCCTTCTGCTGAACCTGTGTTCTCAGCTTTTCCTCCGTGTTTAGCGAAGATCTCTGCTTTTGTTTCTTTAGTCAAATACATGCTAATATTATTTAAATGATTATTATGTAGATTGAGAATGTCTCAATACGGGTGCAAATTTACATTTTATTTTTGAAGTTGCAAGTTTATCGAAGATTTTTATTTTAGCCACAAATTTCTGAACTCCTTTTTTTTGTCGTAATCGTTGGCTTGTTTTTCGATGTTAAACCATCTGTGATCTCTCGGGTCATTTCCAACTCCAGCTAAATAGGCCCAGTTTCCCCAATTGCTACACACATCATAATCAATTAGTTGTTCTTCGAAATAAGCTGCTCCTACACGCCAATCCATATT
>CAZULO010000118.1:0-9574 GCA_964621245.1 uncultured Flavobacterium sp. | reverse complement strand
AATCGGCTGTTTTTTCCGAAACTTCCTCTTCAGTAAAAGCAATTAAACTTTCTACGATTCGGCTTTTCATTTCCTCTACGGCTTTGTTCGTAAACGTAATGGCTAGAATTTTTTTATACGCATCATTTGAATTTGCGACTAACAAAATTTTTAAATATTCTTTGGTTAACGTGTATGTTTTTCCAGAACCAGCCGAAGCGTTATAAAGTTGAAATGCCATAAATTGAATTTCTTATATAAAAGATTTGAAATGATTTTTAATTTTTGCCACGAATTCACGAATGTAAAAATATCATTTAAAAAATTAGTATTCGACATCGTCGATAATTATTCGAATAAAATTAAAACGAAACAATAAAAAAATTCGAAAATTCGTGGCTGAAATTTTAAATTTTGTGAACTATTTAAACGAAGCGTCTCAATCTAAATTAAAGAAACCCAAGTGCCTATGTGTTTATTTTTTTAGCCCGGATTACGCGAATTTACACAGATTAATTTGCTAACTAAATTCTATTTATTTTTTTGCCACGAATTTCACAGATTTTCACAGATTTTTCTTCTTTCTATTGTGAGTAGTTTTTTTAGCGAAGCGTCTCCACTTCCATCACAAAATTCTATTTGCCTTAGTGTTTATTTATTTTGATACAATTTTTACAACTTATTTTTCACTGCTCTATTGTGTTTTAATTAACTGTCTAAATTTTTATTTTCAAAGTTAAAGTTATAAATTTGAAAATTATAATTAATCATTTAAAAAATATATATCATGGCTTTTGAATTACCACAATTACCTTATGCATACGATGCATTAGAACCACATATTGATGCGAGAACTATGGAAATTCACCATACGAAACATCATAATGCTTATACTACAAATTTAAACGCTGCTATTGCTGGAACTGATTTAGAAAATCAATCTATTGAAGCAATTATGGCGAATTTAGATATGAACAACATGCCAGTTAGAAATAACGGTGGTGGATTTTTTAATCATAATTTATTTTGGACAGTTATGTCGCCTAACGGAGGTGGTTTACCAACAGGTGAATTAGCAGCTGCTATTGACGCTGCGTACGGTTCATTTGATGCTTTTAAAGCGGAATTTGCTAAAGCGGCTGCCACACGTTTTGGTTCTGGATGGGCTTGGCTTTGTGTACAAAAAGGTGGAAAAGTGGAAGTTTGTTCTTCTGCTAACCAAGACAATCCATTAATGCCAGGAATTGGTTGTGGTGGAACGCCAATTTTAGGTTTAGACGTTTGGGAACACGCGTATTACTTAAACTACCAAAACAGAAGACCCGATTACGTAGAAGCTTTTTTCAATGTAATTAACTGGGATGAAGTAACAAGACGTTTCAACGAAGCGAAATAATTTCATTAATATCAAATTAAAGCGTTCAAGAAATTGGGCGCTTTTTTATTATCTGTATATTTGCTTTAAATTAACTAGTAAATGAGAATATTATTTTGGATTTTGTGTTTAAGTACTTTTGGCGGAATGGCTCAAAAGAACACTTCAAAGCTGGAAGAAAATACTCAAAAATTAGTCTATAATATCATCCGAATTCAAAATAACAACAATTTAAAAACGACTGATTTTAGTTATTCTTTTTACGAAAAATCTATTGTTTCAGCTTATCCTGATTCTATTTCTGCACGTATTGATACCCTTTTCAAAAATAAAAGAAAAACTAAATTTATAGTAGATTCTTCTAGTTATAAATTCAAAAAAATAATCACCAAACAGCATGTGTATCAAACCGAAAAAGTATCTACGATTTCTTACGTAAAAGGAAAGAAAAAGGAAAACATTATTGGATTAAAAATGGCCGGTTTAAAACAACCCGTTTACGAATTATTGGGACAAGAATTTATGCCTTTTGATTTGAGTAAAAAACAACTGAAAATTTTACAATTTACCTTCCAAAATCCATTTACTACAGAAGGTTCGTTAAAATATAAATTCGAAATTACAGACACCATTACAACTTCTAAAGGCAAAGAAATTGTAGTGGAATTTGAGTCGAAAAAAAATATTTTTAAAAACAAAATAACAGGTTCGGTAACGGTCAATTTAAAGACGTTTTCTATTACTAAAAGTACGTTTTTTATAAACAGCATTATCAATATAAAAACAGAAACCAAATTTGATTGGTTTAATCATGGAAAATCGTGGTTTCCTATTTCACAAACTTTATTAGTTACGAAAGGAAAAGGGAAGCATAATATCGATTTTTTAGGAGAAACGATTCAATTTGACGACATGACGAATACGTCTTCCAAAAAATACGATTATTCCAATGATTTGTACGTGAAAATTGACCGCGATTTTACCAATTATAATTTTACAGAAAAACCCAAAAAACAACTTTATCAAATTCATATTGATAAAAGCGCAACCAAAACAAATCCAGCTTTTTTTACTAGTATAGCGAATGACACCTTAGATAATCGTTCGCAAAATACCTATCAAACCTTGGACAGTTTAGTCACAGCCACCAAAATAGAACGAAAAATTTATTTTGGAAAAAAACTTATTAACGGACAAATTCCATTTGGTTTTGTAGATGTTAGGGCGCGAGATCTATTCAAATTTAACAATTACGAAGGATTTCGTTTGGGTTTAGGCTTGTCAACTAACGACCGACTTTCGCCTAATTATAAATTATTTGGCTATGGCGCTTATGGTACAAAAGACGGCGTGTTTAAAAGTCAATTAGGAAGTTCGTTCCGACTATCTAAAAATACGGATACTTGGATTACAGGTTCGTTTACAGATGACATCACAGAATTTGCCGATTTAACCCTTTTAGCAGACAACAAACGTTTTAAACTTTATGATCCACGACCTTTTAATCTTTCTACATTTTACAACCATCAATCGTATGAGTTAAGTTTCGAATCGAAGTTTATTTCTAAAATTGAAACTATATTTAAATTGACTCGTTCTCGAATTAGTCCTTTGTTTGAGTACACTTTTATCAAACCAAATGAAACCTATAAAGTATATAATTTAACCTTGGCTTCTTTAAGTTTTGAATGGTCTCCTAAAAGTACCTTTTTACAAGCTCCGCAAGAAATATTAGAAGTGGAAAAAGGATTTCCGAAAGTAATTTTACAAATTTCACACGCCATTCCGAATGTGTTAAGCGATAACATCGAATTTACTAAAATTGATGCACGAATTTACCAAGAGAAAAAGCATTTATCAGGTCAAAAAACTACTTTTTTACTACAAGGTGGAATTAGTTTAGGGAACACACCACTTTCTCATTTATATAGTGTAGCACCAAATAATTTAGATCGGGAAGCTATTTTAAGTCGGATTACTTTTGCAAATAAAACAGCATTCGAAACCATGTATTTTAATGAATTTTATTCCGACAGGTATTCCTTATTTCAGTTGAAACATTACTTTAATAAATTACAAATTTCAAAAAGCATTAAACCGACATTAATTTTAGGAAGTAAAGTAGCTTTTGGAGATTTTTCACATCCTGAAAACCATCAAGGTATTGCTTTTAAAACCATGGAAAAAGGTTTTTTCGAAAGTGGTTTAGAACTTCAAAACATATTCAAAGGTTTCGGATTATCTACGTATTACCGCTATGGACCTTATCAATTACCCACATTCGATAGAAATATTGCGATAAAGTTGTCGTTTACTTTGAATTTGGGGATTTAAATAAATTAACTATTTCTTTTACATTAAACGAAAGGAAAATTTCATTGTTAAAATCTCTTATAAAGCTATATTTAGAACACCTTTTAATTCTACTTACAACAACAGTAGTTAAAATAAATCAATTGCAAGTTGCTCAGAAACAAAATCTTTCTTAATTCTTACTTTTAAGGATAAAATCAAATACTTTTAAAAGCTTTCTATTTCCTTTTTTACGCACATACAAAATTAGAATCTTAACATAAATTTTATATTGGGTTTTTTATTTAGTGGTAATAATTTTATTACATTTGTAAAAAATAAATTTTTGAAAACAAAATTAAACAAAATCAAACAAGTAGTCATTTTAATTCTTACAATGCTTCTGGCAAGCTGTAGTAAAGACACTTATGAGGAATTAGTTCAGGAAACCAAAAACCCTTTAAAGGTAAAAAACTTAAAAGCTAGAGATTTAAAAAAACAAGGAAATCTTGTTAAAAAGTTAGATCATTTCAAGGCTTTTACAAAACTTCTAAATTTAAACCACAAAACAGAAGCAAGTTCCATTTATGATTTTTCTATTGACACAAACAATTTTAAACTAATTGAAAACGATAGAGTAAAATATTATACTTTTAAAGTTACTAGAACTATTGATAATGGTATGTTAGAAAACCTACAAATTACAAAAAAAACTGATGGTACATACGTTGCCAAACTTTTACAATATAGTTTGTCTACTAGTGAGAAAGCACTACTTTTATCTGGTGGGCGTTTAGATGTAAATGGAAAATTAAAGGTAGTAAATATTGAAGATCCAGACTTTTTATCCAATATTAATTTAAAATTTAGAGGCGATTGTTTTGATATGATTATTACTACTCAAGAAAATCTTTGTGCTTTAGGGGGTCACAGCTATGGACAAGCATGTCCTTTACCACCAAACCAACAGCCAAAACCAGATTCTAGAGTTTACACTGTAGTTTCAGGTCCTTGTGGAGATAGCGGGGATAATGGACTCGGTGATGGTGTTTTTTCGCCACCAGGAGGTTTAGGAAACCAACCTTTAGAACCTTTAGACGCTTTTCTAACCAGTTTATCGGCAGAACAACAACAATGGTTAGATAATCAATCAGAAACTACTCAAGGAAATATTTATAGTTATTTAAATGTGAACAATTATAATACTACGAGTAGTAATTTTATAAAAGATGTAGTAAATCTTTCTAAAGATTTAGAAATTAACGCAATGGATGTTTGGAATGATTATGAGATGTTTAGAGCGCAAATGTCTAATGATGAAAGAAATGTTTTTGACAACATGTTAATTAATAGGCGTCTTATGTATATAGTTGCTGCCAAAAAAGCAATTAACGAGACTGAAGAACGTTATCCTACAACAGCAAAAAACGGAACTGGTGATGCATTTAGACATGCGCTTTGGAATGGTATGTCATCTCTATTAATCGGAGAAAACTTAACTGAACAACTTACTACGGCTCATGTAACAAGACCTTCCGACTACACCTATACTTTTAAGGAAAAAGATATGGACTTATACAATAATCTGAAAGGAAGACAAATTGCAAATTATTCTAATGTTTTCACTATTACTGATAATGTTGTAAATTATCTTCAAATTGGCGGTTTAAGGTTTCTAAATAATTTAGATAATAACTCACTTGCTACTTATAATTCAGTTCTAGTACCAACAAATTAATAGTTATGAAAAAAATATTTTTAATAAAATTAATTATTCTTGTAACACTCGTCTCATGTAAAGATTATAGTTACAGAAAAAAAGAACACGTAATTACCAATTTTAAAGAAGTAATAAAAGACACAATTACTCCTATAAAAGGAGATCATTATGGAGCTAAAAGCATCGGTGTTAGTGGATTTGTTGATGACTCAATTTATGTGAAATTTAATGGTTCTTATAAGTTCTATTTAAAAGGAAAAGTTGATACAATTATTTCAGGCGATTACTATGGTGAAGGAAAAGTAGGCTTTGAATTTAATCCATATAAAGCCAAAAAAGGAAAATTAAAAGTAACTTTTGGTATCTAAATCAAATATAAAAAAACACTAATCCCAACTAAAAAACAATTAGTCGGGTTTAATTAAACAATAAAAAATATAATTTATTTATTATCCCGCTACGCAAAGTTCCGACTTTGAGTTAATGCATTTGCTGTAATTAAATCAAGAATCTTAAATTGCTCAAAGTCGGGAGACTTTGCACAGCGAGGTTACTAAAAACTATGGATTTATTTAACAATCAAAAAGGAAGAGAAAATTCAATCATTAATAATTTCGGGTTTTTTACTGATGAAAACATTATTAAAAATTCGATAATATTGGATGTGAACACAGAAAAATTAAGATACATAAAAAACAATTTAATAACTCCTACAAACAACTAAAATGAAATTTACAATAAACATTATTATTGCTATATGTATTTATATTCCTTGTTTTATCTTTTTTTATTTTAAATTCAAAGAAAAATATTCAAAATTAAAAACAATTTTTATTACGGCAGTATTGAGTTATTTTATTACTGGTCTTTTAACAACACTCTTTATTATATCAATGTCATATTCAAAAAGTTTTTTACCATTTCAGTCTAAATTTGATAGTATTGAATTTAAAAAAAAACCTAATGAGCGTTTATCTATGAAAAATGATATAGTTAACAATAAAATACTTTTGAACAAAACAAAATCACAAATAAAAAAAATCTTAGGCCAACCTTCAGAAACTATTGATGGAAAATGGCATTTCTCATTAGGTTACACAGGAGTTTTAAGCCCAACATTCTATATTTTAGAATTAAGTTTTAATAATGAGAAATGCAATAAGATAAATATAAAAGAGATTCATGATAATTAATAGTTTATAAAATATTTTTAATAAGGAAGCTATTTGTTTTGAAGCCAAGCAATACAAATGAATAAACTCATTAAATTGTTTAATTCAAACTCCTACTACAAAAAAATCAATGTAGTAGGAGTTAATCTTAAAATTTTAAAATCAAAAATAAATGTATAACACTCGTTGCAAAAAGTCTCCCGACTTTGAGTTAATGCATTTGCTGTAATTAAATCAAGAATCTTAAATTGCTCAAAGTCGGGAGACTTTGCGTAGCGAAGAGTTTTTGGAGTTATAATAACAAAAGATAATGCTGGACAATTTTACACACAACTTAAATAAAAACTTATGAGATATTTAGTATTGTTTACTTTACTTGTATTAACTTTAATATCTTGTAATAACGCCAAACCAAATTATAACAATTTGGTATTGAAATCAATAAAAATAAACAACCTCAAAACACCATTACTAATTCATAAAACAAAAAATAATGAAAAATTGAACGGCAATAATTTGTTAAAATTAGTATCGACTAAAGATTTACTTTCAAAAAAAGACGAAAATTTTTACTCTCTATTTGTTATTGATGAAAATAATAAAACTCAAATTATTCTATCAAATTACAAAACCGGAATTAACTATTACACAACATTTGATAATAAAAAGTATAAGATTATAAAAAATGAACAAATAATAAGCAAAAGAGGAGAAAGTAAACCATACTATATATATTGGTCAATAATGAAAGAAAAATACCCTAAATATATGAATTGGGATAATTTTAAAATACCAAGTGATAGTTTAAAATAAAAATCAATTAAAATTTTGCATTGATACTGAAATTTGACTTAACACGACTTATTCTAATGAGTCGGGTTTTATACAAAATAATTAACTTACGAAATCACTAATCTAATATGACTTATACGTATAAAAATTACATATAATTCGCTATAATTATTACCTTTGCACCCTAAATTTATACTATGTCAAAGTGGTTAAACACCAATTTTTGGAATTTTGTATCGCGTACGCTTTTAAGAAACAGACATTGGGTGCTGTTGTTTATAGCGCTATTCACCGTTTTTATGGCGACGCAATGGAAATACATCCGTTTTACACAAACCGAAGCCAATTTATTACCGAACGATCATAAAGATAATATTGCTTACACCGATTTTTTAAAGAAATTTGGTGAAGAAGGCAACGTAATCATTTTTGCGGTTAAAAGTGCCGATGTTTTTAAACCTGAAACATTCAAAGCTTGGAACCAAATGATGGCTTCTATTGCGAAAAACAAAGAAGTAGATGGTGTATTGTCTTTTAATGAAATTCAAGATTTAGTTAAAAATGACGCTTTAAAAACCTTCCAAGTAAAGCCTTTTATCGATAAAAACAAAGTAGCAAATGCCGCTTATTTGAATGCCAGAAAGCAAGATTTACTAAACAAAATGCCTTTTTACGAAAGCCTATTGTTTAATAAAAAAAGTGGCGTGGTTAGAAGTGTGATTTATCTAAAGAAAGACATCGTAAACAAGCCTGAAAGAAAAGAATTCGTATTAAATAAACTTATTCCTGCAATTGATAAGTTTAAGAAAAGTGCTAAAACCGACATTAAAGTTTCGGGAATGCCTTACATTAGAACCTTAAACGCGAAAGCTATTATTAGCGAAATCGGTTTATTTATTGGCGCTACTTTGTTGGTTACTTCTTTAATTTTCTATTTCTTTTTCCGTTCGTTCCGTACCACCATGATGGCACTTTTTGTAGTGATGATTGGGGTAATGTGGTCTTTCGGATTTTTAGGAATGTTACGCTACGAAATCACCGTTTTAACCGCTTTAGTACCTTCTTTAATCGTTATTATAGGAATTCCAAATTGTATTTTCCTAACCAATAAATACCATCAGGAAGCCCGAGCGCACGGAAACAGAACCAAAGCTTTACAACGCGTATTAACTAAAGTTGGAACTGCAACTTTCATTACAAATGTAACTACAGCTGTAGGTTTTGCTACATTTATTATTACCGACAATAAGTTACTACAAGAATTTGGTATCGTAACTTCCATAAACATCATGGCGCTTTTTGTACTGAGTTTATTCGTAATTCCAATTTTCTTTAGTTTTATGCCGATTCCGAAGGCGAAACATTTAGAACACTTAGAACGTGGCTATTTAGTGAACTTCAAAAACTGGATAATTGATCAAGTGAAGTATCATAATGTGCGTGTATATTCGGTAGCCGTTGGTATTTTAGTGATCGGAATTATTGGGATTTATAAAATTAAAATTTCCGGAAGTGTTTTAGAAGACATGCCTAAAAACAATGCTTTTTTTGAAGATATTCGTTTCTTCGAAAAAGAATTTAAAGGCGTTTTACCTGTTGAAATTCTGATCGACACCAAACGTAAAAAAGGGGTGATGAAAATCTCCACTTTGAAAAAAATGGACGAGTTACAATCCGAAATTGAAGCGATTCCAGAACTTTCAAAACCGGTTTCTATTGTCAATTTGGTGAAGTTTTCGAAGCAAGCGTATTACAACGGAAATCCAGCTTTTTACGATTTACCCGATTCGCAAGAACAAGCTTTTATTTTACCTTATTTGAAAAATTCGTCGAAAGACAGTAAAAATAATCCGCTAAAAAGTTACGTTGATTCAACTGGGCAATATGCTAGAATCTCCACTTTTATGAGAGAAGTGAGCACCGACGAAATGGAAAAAGTGGAAGAAAAATTGAATGATAGAATTCGTAAATTGTTTCCAAAAGAACGTTTCACAGTTACCATTACAGGAAAAGCGTTATTATTCCAAAAAGGAACGAGTTATTTGTTAGAAAACTTAATTGAATCGCTAATTTTTGCATTAGCATTAACCGGTGCTTTAATCTTTTTCTTATTCCGTTCGGTAAAAATGATTTTTGTGGCTTTGATTCCGAATTTATTACCATTATTAGCTACAGCTGGATTAATGGGCTATTTAGGCATTCCAATCAAACCGTCAACGATCTTAGTTTTCGGAATTGCCTTCG
>CAZULO010000117.1:0-9658 GCA_964621245.1 uncultured Flavobacterium sp. | reverse complement strand
GTTTATTTTTCTTAAAACAAATACTCTTCAACCATAAATTTCCCTTCGTAATAAAATTCAAAGACTCCTTTACTTTCTGTTTTAATAAAAACTCCTGTAACATTATACTTATGAGCTATATAAATAAGGGGATTACTAGTTTTTTGGATAAATAAAGTTTGAATTGGATTTGCAGTAACAACATTAAAGCCATTTGAAAAGACTTCCATTTTACAACCTGAAAAAACTGTTTTTGTAACTTCGCTGGAAACCTCAACAACTTCTTTTTTTTCCACTTCAATAGGTTTTGTTACAACAATATCTTTCTTTTGAAGCTCAAGCGGTTTGTATTTTTTTAATTCAGGACTTAACAATTTGATGGCTTCTATATACCCCATTTGAATATCCTTTTCTTTACTTTTTACTTCAGCAGTTTCAAATAATAAATTGTTTTGACAATCCTTAATTTGAAATTTTAATTTCGTTAAAAACATATTACTTTTGTCAACTAAAACACCAGTTAAAGCCACACATCTATTTTGAGCAATAGAAACTGGTAAAATCTCATCATCAAAATACACTTCAAAATTATTGGATATTAAAATCGATTTCAAAATATTGTTTATATTGTACGAATTAGGCTGATTCTGAAAATCGTATTTACTTGAAATCAAAATAACTTGCTTATTTTGGGCAAAAGAAAACCCAGTAAATAGCACAAGAGCCAAAATTAGAAGCTGCTTCATTATAGTATATTTTTTAATTGTTTTAATTGTTGAATTTGGATAATTTCTGCAGGAACCATTGGCTCGTTAGCAGGATTAAAATAAACGGCTTGAATTCCGAAATTTAAAGCACCTAAAACATCTGCTTCAAAACTATCACCGATCATGATACTTTCATTTTTTTTAGCATTGGCTACAGTTAAAGCATAATTATATATGTTTTCGTGGGGTTTTTTATGACCCGCTACTTCCGAATTTGTTATAGAAATAAAATACTGATCCAAGTTACTTTTTTGCATTTTTACTTCTTGAACTTTTGAAAACCCATTCGTAATTATATGCAAAACATATTTTTCTTTTAAATACTCTAACACCTCAACTGCTCCATCAATCAAGTGGTTGTGAGTGGTTAAATAAGTCATAAACAAATCTGAAATTACATTTATTTCTTCCAAAGTAACTTCAAAATTGATCGCTTCAAAAGCATCTTTTAAACGATTGACACGAAGTGTTTCTTGATCGATTTCATTTCTTTCGTATAATTTCCAATAGGCTACATTAATTGGATTGTATACGGACATGAAAAATTCAGAATTTATTTCAAAATTCAAATCCTCAAATATTTTTTCAAACGCTAAGGCTGAATTCTTTTCAAAATCCCAAAGCGTATGATCTAAATCGAAAAATATGTGTTTAATTTCTTTCAACCTTAAATTCCTTTTACGATTACTGCATTGTCACAGTTATAAATCCAATCTTCTACATCATTTTCATTTGGACGAAAAGTACCTTTTATCGTAACATATGTATCCGTTTTTAATTTAGGGGTTGCCCCTTTGAATTTAATTCCCATAATGGTTTCCGGTCCTGACTTTCCACAGAAAAAACAAGAAGCGAACACATTTTTACTCAGCGCATAATTTTTGTTATCAATTGGTACAATAAAACCGCTCATAACAATCGTTTTCTTGTCAAGTTTCTTCAATTTTGTATTGATAATTGGAAAATCCACTTCACCATATGAGGCGTGTTTTTTCTTCATGTATTTAATTTCACCTAATAATTTCCAAGTTAAAGTATCTGATACTAAAACTGTTTTATTTACAGAAGTAAAAGATTTTACTTTACTTTCGTTTTGAAAACTAAATAAAAAAGCGCCTATAAATAAGGCCATCATTATTTTTACTGAATTACGCATTTGCTAATGTTTTTGAGATGTTTAATGTATATGCTTTAATAGCAGGAATAAGTGCTGCAATAAATCCGACTAACAAAGTTAAACCGAATAAAAGGCCTTCTTTTTCCCAAATAATTTCCATTGGATTGAAACCTAATTTAAAATCGGATTCAGAGGCTTTAGATAGCCACACAATTCCAACTCTACCCAAAATGGTGCCAAACAAGTAGCCAACTGTGCAAAGTAACATACTTTCCAACAGAACTACAACAAGTAACTGATGTCTTTTAGCTCCGTTTACACGAAGTAAGGCAAACTCTGCTTTTCTTTCTTTTAAGGTGGTAAATAGTGCGATAAAAATCGATATCCCAGAAATGAACATAATTCCGAAAGCTAAATATTTCAAGGCACCCAATCCTACACCAAACATTTCAAAAACTCGATTCATTTGATACGTAGGTAAAGCCGCTTGCATCTTTGTGTTTTGTGCAATTAAATTCGGCCACATAAACACACCCATTTTATTTCTAAACTCAATTAAAACTGAGGTAATTTCCATATTGGGTTCGTCAATAGTCATATCCGTTTCGTGTGCATCATGGACATGACCTTCTTCTTCGTCTTCCTGATGTATATGTCCAGGTTCTCCATGAGCTGGATTTTCTGCAACTACTTCTTCTTCATGATGTATATGACCCTCTTCGCCGTGAGCAGGATTTTCAGCAACTTCTTCATGACCTTCTTCGTGATGCATTTGCCAAACCGTTGGTATGTTCGATAAAATTAAATTATCAATTACTTTTCCGGTTTTTGAAGCAATTCCTACCACCAGATATTCTCCATGTTCGTGTACTTCTCCTTCTGCAGCACTACCATGAGTTCCTTTAAATGTATCACCAAGTTTTAAATTTAACTTTTGAGCGACTTCTGCTCCTACAACCACTTCGAAATTATGTTCAAAAACAGAACCATCTGCAACCTTTGCTTGGTATTTTTCTATATAATCTGGCGTAGTTCCTACAATTTTGTAGCCTAAATAATTATCGCCAAAAGCTAAAGGAATCGCTTTTTTCACATAAGGATGCTTCATCCAAACTTTAACCGAATCAAAACTGATATTTCCTGTCGGATCATCTACTTGATAGACCGATGATAAAACCAATTGCAACGGACTTCCTTGCGCACCTAAAACTAGATCTACTCCATCTAAATTGCTTTGGTATTTTTCCTCAAATTGTTTTTCTACAAGAATTAAAATTGTAATGATGGCAACCGATGCCGTTAATAATAAAATACTTAAAATCGTATTTAAAGGTTTAAACCAAATATTCTTCCATGCTAACTTTCCGATCATACTAAGGTAATTTGATTGGTGAATTTTTCTTTAATTCGATTGTCGTGTGTTACAATAATTAAAGCCGTTTTGTATTCTTTGGATAAAGATTCTAGCAATTCAATTACATTATCTGCATTTTTATCATCTAAACTTGAAGTAGGTTCATCTGCCAAAAGCACTTTAGGTTCATTCATTAAAGCGCGAGCAATGGACACACGTTGTTGTTGGCCCACGCTTAATTGACTAGGTAATTTAGAGGCTTGATCAGCAATATCTAATTTTTGTAATAAATCTTTGGCTCTTTTGGCGTGTTTCTTTCCTGTAGCTAACCAACTAGCCATTTCTAGATTTTCCAAAACAGAAAGCGAAGCAATAAAGTGAGATTTTTGAAATACGACTCCAATATTTTTACCTCTAAAAGTATCGGCTTTACTTCCTTTTAAATGTGTGATATCTTTATTATCGATTACAATCTCTCCAGAATTAGGCTGTAATAATCCGGCTAAAATATGTAAATAAGTTGTTTTTCCTTTTCCAGAATTTCCGGTAACCAACAGCGTGCTTCCGGCCTGACAAAATAAATCGGGCAGAATAAAAGTTTGGTCTTTGTGATACGAAAAGGTAATGTTTTTTGTGCTTATCATTCGTACTTAAATTTGACTTGCAATATAAGAAGAAAGACACAGAAGAAGAAAATATTAACTTTTTTTTCGCTTCTGCGGAGAAAAATTTATAACTAATTAACTCCATACTCCGCAAAAGACAAAAAAAACTATTTTATACCAGGTCCTTTTTTATTTTAATCTGATAACTAAAAAACAAAAAGACAATTGATTTCAAAATGTAAATTTTAATAACTTAAAAAAATGCTACACTGGAAATGAATCAAAATTGGAAAAAACACCTTTGTGATAATCAGCAATTTCATCGGGGTTACACAAACAAAACTGAAGTTGTGCAGTGATGCGTTCCACATCCATTTGAATTCCGATGAAAACCAATTCGTTTAACCTGTCTTCAAATTCTAAAGACCATCTTTCTTCAATGCCATCTTGATTTTCAACAAACGTAGGATATTCCATCCGTTGAGAAAAAGGCATACTAGCCCACCAAACTCCAGCACTTTCCGCTTTGGTTGAACCACCTGCTTGACTCCAATTTAAAGCTTGATTTGGTCGGGATGCCATCCAAAACAATCCTTTACTTCTTATAATTTCAGTAGGAAAATGAGAAATGAATTCCCAAAATCGTTGGGGATGAAATGGTCGTTCGTCTCTAAAAACAAAAGAATTTATGCCATATTCTTCAGTTTCTGGCGTGTGAATTCCTTCTAACTCCTGGATCCAGCCTGCACTCATTTCCGCCTCTTCATAATCAAACAATCCCGTGTTTAAAATTTCAGCAGGTTTAATTTTTCCAAATTCAGAATGAATAATTTTCGCTTTAGGATTGAGTTTAATTATAGAATTCTCCAGTAATTGCAACCTTTGTTTTGTCACCAAATCTGTTTTATTTAGGACGATTACATTTGCGAATTCAATCTGATCTACTAGTAAATTTACAATGGTTCTTTCATCACCTTCTAGATTGCTGGACTTTCTATCTTTCAGCGTATCTGCACTTCCAAAATCGGTAAAAAAATGAAAAGCATCTACAACAGTTACCATGGTATCGATATAACTGAACTCAGATAAATCTATTTTTCCATCATCACTAACAAAAGTGAAAGTTTGCGCAACTGGAATAGGTTCAGAAATCCCAGTACTTTCAATTAATAAATAATCAAATCGATTTTCTTTAGCTAATTTTTCAACTTCTTGCATCAGGTCTTCTCGAAGGGTACAACAAATACATCCATTGCTCATTTCTACTAATTTCTCTTCTGTACGTGACAGACTCATTTCATTTTTAACCCATCGCGCATCAATATTTACTTCACTCATATCATTTACAATAACAGCTACTTTTAAACCTTCTTTATTGTGTAAAATATGATTTAAGAGTGTCGTTTTACCAGCTCCAAGAAATCCAGACAAAACCGTTACGGGTAATTTTTTCATTTGATATGTTTATGAGATTTAAAATTTAAAATATGTCCTAGTATCATACCAATACCACCAAAATAAAGAATGATACTATGATGATGTAAAAAAAGAACACCTAGTAAAGAGCCTACAATAAGTAACATAGATACAGACAAAAGAATTTTTATATGTAGCTTTGCATTAGTTTTTAGTATTTTTACAACAGGAATGATTCCCAAAGAGGCGAAAAATAAATCGATATAATGATTATGACTAAGTGCAATGGGAATAAAGGACAAAAAAGGAAATACTAAACAATGAATTAGACAAATTGAAGCACTTGAAATCCCAAGGTAATCGAAGGCTAATGTAGTTTGTTTTTTCATGGTATATTTTATTAAACGCAATTCTGTTGCAAATATAATAGTTTTATATTTAAACGCAACTATATTGCAATTAATTTTCAGAAAAATGGATAAAAAAATAAAAAGGGAGCGCAGTTCTACCACAAAAACAGAAATTATAAATCTATTAACGCAAACAAAAAAAGCCTTAAGTCATAAAGATTTTCAAGAGTTTTTTGAGAAAAATATTGATAGAGTAACCATCTACAGAGCTTTAGATCGTTTAGTTTTAGAAGGTAAACTTCATAAGATTGCTAACTTCGATGGGGTAATTCATTATGCTTTATGCGCAGGATGCGATTTGGATTCAGATAGGAAAACAGCTACTCCATATGAACACAAGCATGAGCATGTTCATTTTAGTTGTGTAGTTTGTCATGAAACGACTTGTATCGAACAAGTAGTGCCCAAAATTGACATGCCAAGTACTTACAAAGTATTAGAAGCTCAAATACTAGTAAATGGAATTTGTGAGAAATGTAACAAATAAAAAGAATTAAAAATTATTCTTCATAATAATCTACTACTAATCCTTTTTCTTCTGTGTAAAAAATAGCTAACGAACCTTCTAAAAAATCAAAATAAATGAAATTTTCGTTTCTGTTTTCATAGTCTACAAAAGTATTCACACTAAGCAGTGGTTTTTTAATTTTATCTTTCCAAATGGTCGCTTCACTCACGTTAACTCGTTTTAAAGAAAGTACCTCTTGAAATTTAAGAGCTAAAGCTTTTTGTTCCTCTTCAAAATCATAGTCAATGGAAATTGTGTACCCTGAATCTTCTTCATTAATTTTAAAAAAATAAGTGAATTTATCTTCAAACACAAGTTCAACCGTATCTACAAAAACAAACTTTTCTTCTGGATTGACTAAATTTATCCAAAAATGATAATACACAGCACTAATATTTTGATGTTGCTGGATTTTAGCAACTAAGTCTAGATCTTGTTTGGTAAATTGATATAATTCGTTCATGGGTATCACACTAAATTTTGGCAAAAATAAGCTTTCTATTTCTTATATGATAAAAATAGAAGTTCAGATTTTAAAGTTATTATGAATTCACAAGCTAAAAAATTAAATTCTAATTAGAAAATACCTCATTCAAATTTGATTGGGTTTTATACTCTTTCAAAACATTTAATTTTGAGAATCGAATGACAATTAAAAAAAGCCTTCATCTCTAAAACTAAAATATCCAAATTCAGTAATTATAAGATGATCTTGAACTGTGATATCTAAAGTATCTCCAGCTATTCGCAATTTTTTAGTGAGTTGTTTATCACTTTCACTGGCTAGCAATTTACCTGAGGGATGATTGTGACAAATGATAATTGAAGTCGCATGCCATTCGAATGCTATCTTAAAAACCAAACGGATATCTACAACTGTCCCGGTTATGCCGCCTTTACTAATTTGAGATTTATGAATGACTTTATTAGAATTATTGAGATAAATGACCCAAAATTCTTCATGAGGTAATTCGCCTAAAATAGGTTGCATGATGTCAAACACATCTTTGCTAGAACAAATTTTAGAAAATTCAGTGGCATCTTCTACTCTACGTCTGCGTCCTAATTCTAATGCTGCGATGATGGCAATCGCTTTGGCTTCTCCTATTCCTTTGAATTGTAGCAATTGTGTTATCGATAATTTACTCAATTGATTTAAATTATTATTTGAAGCAGCTAAAATCCGTTGGCATAATTGTACGGCACTTTCATTTCTGGAGCCGGAACCAATTAAAATGGCTAATAATTCTGAATCGGATAAGGAAGCTTTTCCTTTTAACTGAAGTTTCTCACGAGGCCGATCGTCTTCAGCCCACTGATTAATTGGCGTAAACATATAATTTATTTTGGCGTTGATAGCTTCAAAACTACAATTTATTTTTAAGTCTTTCAAAATAAAAAGGTTGTAATTGCGTTATTAATTGAAACTGAGCTTATGAATTATATTTTTATCTTCTTCTTTTTGTTGAGTTTCACATCATGTAAAAAACAAGAATCATTAGCTGAAGAAACCCAATTGATTTCTGAAAAAGTACAAATTGGACCCATTGAAAAACCCAATTCTTTTGCAGAAAAACTTTCGAATGCAGCCATTTCGATTATTGATGAAAATGTGATTTACACACCCGATTATGTGAAATTAGAATATCCAAACGGAGATGTTCCGGCTAAAACAGGTGTTTGTACCGATGTAATAATTCGTGCGTATAGAAAATTGAACATCGATTTACAGAAAGAAGTACATGAAGATATGGTCGCTAATTTCATCAAATATCCAAACCTAAAAAAATGGGGTTTGAAAACTACTGATACAAATATCGATCACAGAAGAGTTCCTAACTTAGAAGTGTTTTTTGGAAGAAAAGGGAAATCGTTAGATGTAACTCAAAATGCTACTGACTTCAAAACAGGAGAAATTGTCACTTGGATGATTAACGATAAATTACCACATATTGGAATTATCACCCATCTAAAATCAGAAGATGGCAAACGAAATTTGATTGTGCATAATGTGGGTGGCGGACAAGTTTTAGAAGATTGCTTGTTTAGTTATACGATTGTGGGACATTATCAATATGGGAAATAATGTGCCCATTTTCAATGTTTAAATGTGCCAAACTTAAATAAATACAAGTTTCATTTATTGAAAATAAAACATAAAATTTTAAAAACAAACCCTCCAAAAGTTCTGATTTCTTGGAGGGTTTTAAATTAGTACATTAAAAATTGGCTAATTGATCAATTGACTCACTTCATCAAAATGTAATCCGCCATAATTTCCTGAACTCATTAAAAGCAAAGCGGAGTTGTCAAAATTTTGTGCAAACAAATAATTCTTAAATTCTGTTGGATTCGTATATATAATTAAATCTTTTCTGTTAAACGATTGGGCGATTTGTTCATAAGTAACTTCGTCTAATTGCTTTATTTTTACTGCATCTGGCGAATAAAAAACTACAGCTACATCTGCAGCATCTAAAGCGCCTTCATATTCTTTTAAAAATTCGGCATTTAAACTACTGTATGTATGCAATTCTAAACAAGCAATTAATTTCCTGTCTGGATATTGGGCTTTCACCGCTTTTGTTGTTGCTGACACTTTACTTGGCGAATGGGCAAAATCTTTATAAGCCACTTTAGTGCTGCTTTCTGCAATTTTTTCTAACCGTTTACTAGCACCTTTGAAACTAGCAATTGCTTCGTAAAAATCAACTTCATCCACACCCATACATTGGCAAATCCATTTCGCTCCCGCTAGATTACTTAAATTATGTGCTCCGAAAACTTCAATTGGCATTGGGCCTTCTGGGGTGTCTAATAAAGTGGTTCCATTTTCTACGGAATAACTTGGCGTTTGATAGGGAATTTTACGGATGGGATTCGTAGTTTCTTCTGCAACTGTTTTTACAGCAGAATCTTCTTCGTTATAAATTAAAATTCCACCGTTAGTAAGTTGTGAAGTGAAAATACTAAACTGTTCGACATACTTTTCAAACGTGGGAAAAACATTAATATGATCCCAAGCAATTCCTGAAAGCAAAGCAATATTGGGTTGGTATAAATGAAACTTTGGTCGTAAATCAATCGGTGAAGTTAGATATTCATCGCCTTCCAAGACAATAAAATCATTAGTTTCTGTCAAATGTACCATCGTATCAAACCCTTCTAATTGCGCACCAACCATGTAATCTACTTCAATATTATGATAATGCATCACGTGTAAAATCATGGAAGTAATAGTCGTTTTTCCATGAGAACCACCAATCACAACACGCGTTTTATTTTTAGATTGTTCGTAGAGAAATTCAGGATAAGAATAAATTTTCAAACCTAATTCTTGCGCTTTTAATAATTCGGGATTGTCTGCTTTGGCATGCATTCCTAAAATAATAGCCTCAATATCTGTGGTGATTTTTTCAGGAAACCAACCTTCTTCTAAAGGCAATAATCCTTTTTTTTCTAATCGAGATTTTGAAGGTTCAAAAATAGCATCATCGCTACC
>CAZULO010000116.1:0-9885 GCA_964621245.1 uncultured Flavobacterium sp. | reverse complement strand
TGTACGTATTTTTTAAATTGGGTGCAACGATATACAATTATTTTTAATTTACAAATTACATAAAAAGTATTTTTTTTATGCATTATGAGTTGGTTCTCGATTTTTTTACATATTTTTACGTGTTAAACAAAACTAAAAAAATAATTCTAAGCTATTTAGTCAATTTTTTACCTATGAAATTAAATACTATTGTTGTTGACGACAGTTCCATTCAGAGGATTACTATTGCAAAATTAATTTCTGAACACACTAATTTAAGATTAGGTGGCGATTTCTCGAATGCACTTGAAGCCAAAAGTTATATCACCAATAATCATGTTGATTTAATATTCTTGGATATTGAAATGCCGCATATTACAGGCTTTGATCTATTAGACGGATTAAAAATAAAACCTTTAATTGTGTTTATCACTTCTAAAGCGGATTATGCCGTAAAAGCTTTTGAATATTCAGCTTTAGACTTTTTACAAAAACCGATCAAAAAAGAACGCTTTTTACTTTCTGTAAAAAAAGCTATGGAAATGCACCAATTAAAGCATGACCAAATTCATGACGATCATGGACCGCATTTAATCATCAAAAGTAATCTAAAAAAAATAAAAGTATACACTTCTCATATCAAATGGGTGGAAGCTTTTGGCGATTATATTAAAGTAGTTACTTATGAAGATACGCATTTAGTTTTGTCAACAATGAAAGCCTTCGAATCGGAATTACCTAAAGACAATTTCCTAAGAATTCATAAATCATATATTATCAATTTAGATAAAGTAGAACGTTTTAATAGCAAACAAGTTGAAATTGATGGAGAAAAAATTCCTTTAAGTAGAAAAAAAAAAAAAATTATCACGATTTTAGAAAACTACTAACTCCATTTATTATCCGTTTAACATAAATTTAGATTGATATAATCAAATAAAATTACTAATAATCTACATTAATTGTAGTTTTAATGGAACGATATTGAGAAGTTGCCTCAAAACTAACTAAGGCTTTTTTAATTCCTTTTTTTGTATAAATCAGATTTGTATTATTCGGAATTTTAATTAGAATTGTTCTGATATATTCATTTCGAATTCGATTTATTGCAGGTTCTTCCGGACCTAAAATAGGAACGGGAATAGTTTGTTTCAAAACATTATACAACCAAGTCGACCCTTCACGAAGTTTTTCATAATCCCTATGTTTCAATCGAATTTGCAACAAACGGAAATAGGGTGGATATTGAAAATTACGTCTTTCATATAATTGTTCGTTAAACATTGCTGAATAGTTATTATTTACCACTTGCTGAATCGTATTGTGCATCGGATTATAGGTTTGAATCACCACACTTCCTTTTTTCGCTTTTCTTCCGGAACGACCCGCTACCTGAACCATCATCTGATAGGCACGTTCATAAGCACGATAATAGGGTTGATTTAATAAGTTATCTGCATTTAAGATTCCAACTAAAGTTACATTTTCAAAATCTAACCCTTTAGCCAACATTTGTGTGCCGACTAAAATATCAATTTCCTGATTTTTAAACGCATCAATCATTTTTTCAAAAGCAAATTTTCCGCGAGTGGTATCTTGATCCATTCGAGCAATTCGTTTCGTTGGAAATAATTTTATTAATTCCAATTCCACTTGTTCCGTACCAAAACCCTTTGCAGAAATATCTAACGAATTACAAGCGTGACAATGCGTTGGTTTTGCCATGCTATGTCCGCAATAATGGCATTTTAAATGATTTTTATATTTGTAATACGTTAAACTTACATCACAGCTTGGACATTGAGGCACGTGTCCGCAAGTCGTACATTCTATATATGGTGAATAGCCTCTGCGATTTTGAAACAACATAATTTGTTCATTATTCGCTAAAGTTTCGTGCATTCTTTCTAATAATTCATCGGAAAAATGACCATCCATTCGTTTACGAAAATATTTATCCTTAATATCAATCAGATGAATTTCGGGTAAAACCACATTATTAAATCGGGTAAACAATTCAACTAAACCGTATTTATTCGTTTTAGCGTTGTGATACGATTCTAAACTTGGCGTCGCACTTCCTAACAACACTTTTGCATTATGAAATTTTGCTAAAACAATTGCAGCATCTCTGGCGTGATAGCGTGGCGCTGGATCTTGTTGTTTGTAAGTCGCCTCGTGTTCTTCGTCTACCACTATTAAACCTAAGTCCGAAAAGGGTAAAAACAAGGCACTTCGTACACCTAAAACCACCTTTGCCTTTTCGGAATTTTGTAAGACATGATTATAAACCTCAACACGTTCGTTAGAATTGTACTTCGAATGAAAAACTGCAATTTGATTTCCAAAATACGCCGATAAACGTTGTACTAATTGTGTGGTTAATGCAATTTCTGGCAATAAAAACAAGACTTGTTTATCTTGTTGTAAAAATTCTTCAATAAGTTTTATATAGACTTCCGTTTTACCAGAAGCGGTAACGCCGTGTAATAAGTTGACATCAAACTGTTGAAATTTTTCTTTGATACTTTCTAAAACTGTCGATTGAGATTCGCTTAATTGAATTTCGTAATCTTGTTCTTTTTCGAAAGAAACTCGGTCGGTATTGATGTAATATTCTTCGAAAATTTGTTTATCAACTAACGATTTTATGACTGCTGCACTTACACCTGAAGTTTCGATTAATAATTTGGATGAAATTGGCTTTTTTTCTGTCGCTTGCAATTGAAAATAGGACAAAACAATTTCTTTTTGCTTTTTGGCTTTTCCTAAAATCTCTAGTAATTCTTGAAGTTTATCCGCTTGTAAAAATACCTCTTGTAGTTTGATGTATTTTACTAATTTAGGTTTGTAATTGTCTTGCACCTCATCTTGCATCGTAAGCAAACCTTTGGCTAACAAACTTTGAACAATTGGAATTACATTTTTTTTATTTAAGATTTGAGTAATTTCAGAAATCGTTATGGAAGATTTATTTTCTAAGGCTTCTAAAACTAAGAATTCTTCATCTGTTGCCAATGTTTTATCTGCTTCGGTATGTGAAGAAGAAATCATCGTTTCACTTTCCAAAATCAATCCAGAAGGTAAGGCCGATTTAAAAACTTCCCCAATCGAACACATATAATACGAGGCAATCCAACTCCAATGTTTAAGTTGAACTTCGTTTACAATCGGAACTTCATCAATAATTTGACTGATTTCTTTCGCTTCATATAATAGTGGTGGATTGTTATGTTTCTCCACCACTAAAGCCGTATACACTTTTGTTTTACCAAATGGAACGGTAACTCGCATACCTGGTTGCAAAAACTTGTATTCTTCCACATTTACGGAATACGTAAACGTTTTATCAAGATTTAAAGGAAGAATGACGTTGATGAAGTGCATTTGAGTTGGGAGTTTGGAGTGTTTAGTTGGGAGTTGAATTATCTTTCTATAATTCCGTACTTGATTCCAGTTGTTTTGAATAAATCTTTTAAAATCATAAAAACATCATCACAAGCTTCCACTCCAACTAAAGAATCAAAAGTTTTTTCGTCCCAATCGGAATAAAACTGTCTACATTCAAAACAGATTTCTGTATGTGCAATAACTTTTTCTTCATTATCTAAAAACAAAATGGCATTTCTAGGTGTATAACATCCTGCTTGATACATCATCATGATTTCAGGTCGCTTTTTAATAATAAAATTAAAAGCCAAATTACTTAAATTATTTATCTTCTTAGTATTTAACTTTTCAACTTCTTTGCCATAATATTTATTTCCATTTTTTAATATAAAAACTTTCTTTGAATTTTTAGTCAAATATTCATCTAACAAGGAATCATTATTTATCAATTTACCCTTATGATCAAAAAAACTATTACCTTCTCTGTAATCATCAATACTTTCAAAAGAAATATAAACTACTTTTTTAGCCGTGTTAAATGGAAAAATTTGATTTCTTTCTTCAACAGTTTTCTTTCCATACCATCCACATTCTACTTCATCTTCTTGTTGAGAAAATATAAAATTTGAGCAAAAAAGAATAAGTAAAAATATTTTATTCATAAAACGAACTTCTTAATCAGGATGAAAAACTAAACTTTTAACTTTTGCCTTTTTACTTGGCTCTTTAGTTATTAATCCAACTTCTCCGTTAATTTATTAAATACTGCTTTCGCGTCTTTTCCTTCGTATAGAATTTGGTAAACCGCATCAACGATTGGCGTTTTGGCTTTGTATTCTAAATTTAGATTGTAAGCACTTTTTACAGCGTAATACCCTTCTGCCACCATGCTCATTTCCATTTGAGCAGATTTTACGGTGTAGCCCTTCCCTATCATATTTCCAAACATTCTGTTTCTGGAGAAAACGGAATATCCGGTTACTAACAAATCGCCCAAATAGGCAGAGTCGTTAATGTTTCGTTTCATTCTATGTACTTTTTTAATGAATTTTTTCATTTCACGAATGGCGTTACTCATTAAAACCGCCTGAAAGTTATCTCCATAACCTAAACCATGAGCAATTCCTGCTGCTATAGAATAAATATTCTTTAATACCGCTGCATATTCTGTTCCAATAATATCATCAGACGTTTTAGCTTTGATATAATATGATGAAACATTTTTAGCTAAATATTTGGCTTTTACTTTGTCTGAACAAGCAATAGTCAAATATGATAAACGCTCAAGTGCTACTTCTTCTGCGTGACAAGGTCCTGTTATGACTCCAATGTTTTCATAAGGAATATTAAATTGTGAATGAAAATGTTCTCCAACAATTAAACTAGTTTCAGGTACAATTCCTTTTATGGCAGAAAAAATGGTTTTTCCTTCTAAAGATTCGGTCATTTTTTCTAATTCTCCGCTTAAAAACGCAGATGGAATGGCAAAAATAACAATATCTGCAAATTTAATTGCTTCATTAATATCGTTAGTTAATTGCAATTTATTGGTATCAAAGGCTACTGAACTTAAATAATTCGGGTTGTGCTTCTGGTGCTTCAAATGCTCTAAAGCATAAGTACTACGCATGTACCAAGCAATTTTTTCTTGATTCTCACATAACATTTTTGCGATAGCTGTTGCCCAACTTCCGCCACCTATAACTGCAAATTTTTTATTGTTTTCCATATTCAAAAATAATGAACCTCAAAAATACACTTTTCAATGGCAATATGCAAAATCAAGATCAAAAATCAATATCAAGGGTAGAAATCAATATCAAACTTCAATAACAATAACAAAAAACAATATCAAAAATCAATTTATAGGAAAATGAATTAAAAGATTTGATGGATTTTAATAATTTCTTTAATCTGTGTTGAAAAAACATAAAGTTAAAATCTGAAAGTATAATTGCTATTAAAATTGATATTGTCATTGATATTTCATTGATTTTATTATTGCTCTTGTTTTTGAAAAACTTGTTAATGAGTTGTGAATACAACTTTTTTGGCACGGCAATTGAAATGTAATTTATAACCAAAAAAATTAATCATCATGAAAGCAAAATTACTCTTAGTTGCATTTATTTCAATCTTCACGTTACAGTCTTGTACCACAGACGTAGTAATAAATGATTATCAGGACAACCTAAGTTTACCTGAATTAATGGAAAGTTATGATTTATGGTATGTAGATTATAATAGAACAACTGGAAATGGGGATGTTCCATTTTTATCAAAAGCCTTTACTTTATCTTTTCTAGGTGGTGATTTACATGCTAACAATAATTTAGTAGGTATTGGAAGTACTGGAAATGGTTTCGGAGTACCGATTGGATTTTATAATTATACTTCAAATTCTATTCGCGTATCACACAATATATATGGGTATTTTGAGTTAGATGTATATCAGATTGCTACTAATGAAATAAAAATTGTTGATAGAAACACAAACGTGGCATACTATTTGATAGGTTATCAAAGAAGTTCTTTTGATTACGATCGTGTATTTTATGACAACATGCATTATTTTTTGCAAGAATATGTAGCATGGGAAAAAGTATATACTAGTGCAGCTGGAAATCCGAATGCCTTTGATGCCGAAAATTATTTACAATTTTTAATTGGAAGCAACAGCAACTTCAGATCTTCACAAGATTATATGATTGGTAATGTAAATAACATCTACTGGGATTATTCTGGAAATTATAACATTCAGAATGTAAGCGGAAATTATTATACTAAGAAATTAAACTTGTATTACAGTAGTACTGATTATGAAGGATTTAACATTACCGTAATTAACGACGGGAGAATAAGATTATATCACTTAGCAAGTGGCACCACATACGAATTTGTAGGAAGAGGCTTTATTCCGATCATGAGAAATGCAGCCCAAAGAACCAAAACAAATTTAGAGCCTGTATCAAAGGCTTAAAAAATAGTTAGTAGTTTAGTTTAGTTTGTAAAAAGCGTCTGGAGATTAAGTTCTTAGACGCTTTTTTTATTGGGAAGACTTATTAAGTTTTTAAATGTAAATGAAAATACTCCCCAATGAATTTTATGGATTCATATTAAGACAAAAAAACACAAACTAGAGTAAATTTACAATTTCTCCAATCTGTGTTCTTGATTTTTAAGGTAAATTATTATAATTTCGCTTAGTATCTAATAAATAGAATACTAAATCTTGAATTAATAACTCATTTCAACGATAGCTCTAACTTTTTCTGGAGTAATATTTTGTTTTTCTCCTAAAGCTTTCCAACCTCTTTCTTCAAAACGATTTACAATAAAATCGGCTGTAGTTTCAAAATCAGCTGTATTTTCAGAAAGTTTGGTTTTCATTCCCATAGTATGGAAAAATTCAATCGTTTTTTCAATCGCCTTTTCAGCAATTTCTTCTACCGAATCTCCGGTTAAATGAAATACTCTTTCACCAAATTGAGCTAATTTTTCTTTTTTAGTTTCGAACATCACACGGTATAAGTTCGGACCAATGATTGCCAAAGTTCTAGCGTGATCGATTTCATATAAAGCTGTTAATTCATGACCAATCATATGTGTAGCCCAATCTGAAGGAACTCCTTTTTGGATTAAACCATTCAAAGCCATAGTTGCACTCCACACAAAATTAGAAGCTAATTTATAATCGGTTGGATTTTCTACTACATCAGGACCAATTTCAACCAAAGTTTGTAAAATTCCTTCCGCAATTCTGTCTTGTAAAATGGCATCATGCTTATAAGTTAAATATTGCTCCATAGTGTGCGTAAAAGCATCAACTACTCCATTTTGCAATTGTCTTTTTGGTAAAGAAGCAATAACTGTTGGGTCTACAATTGAAAATTTAGGAAATAAAGCACTTCCGCCTAATGTTAATTTCTCTTGAGTGGCATTAATGGTAACAACAGCACCAGAATTCATTTCAGAACCAGTCGCAGGTAAAGTTAATACGGTTCCAAAAGGAATCACTTGAGAAATATCAGTAAAAAGAATTCTTTTTCTTAAAATTTCAGCGGCATCACCAACATAATTAACTGCTGCAGAAATAAATTTCACACCATCAATCACACTTCCACCACCAACAGCTAAAACAAAACCAATTTTTTCGGCACGAATAATCTCTACCGCTTTCATTAAGGTTTCGTATCTTGGATTCGGTTCTATACCACCAAATTCTACAATATTTTTTTCTTCAAATTGATTGGATAAGGCAGCTTTAACTTGATCATAAACGCCATTATTAAAAATACTTCCACCACCATAAGCAATCATGATTTTAGTATTTGCGGGAACCAAATCTTTTAATTTTTCAATTTGTCCTTTCCCAAAGACATAATTTACTGGATTGTATAATTCAAAATTATTCATATTCTTATTTATTTAATTGTGTGATCAATTTTTGCGCCACTAATTTAGAAGAAGCTGGATTTTGACCTGTGATTAACAAACCATCTTCTACAGCATAAGGAGCCCAATTTTCGCCTTTACTATAAATAGCCCCATTAGCTGTTAAGGCATCTTCTAGTAAAAAAGGAACCACTTTAGTTAAACCTACAGCTTCCTCTTCTTCATTTGTGAAACCAGTCACTTTCTTTCCTTTTACTAAAAATTCACCATTCACTTTAACATTTTTCAACACTGCAGGCGCATGACAAACAAAAGCTACTGGTTTATTTGCAGTATAAAAAGTTTCTATTAAAGATATAGAATTTTTATCAGAAACCAAATCCCATAACGGTCCATGTCCTCCAGGATAAAAAATCGCATCATAATCACCAGCTTTAATATCCGCTAATTTAATGGTGTTTTTTAATTTTTCTTGTAATTCTGTATCGGCATCAAAACGTTTGGTATCCTCTGTTGCAGCACTTGGATCTGAACTTTTCGGATCAATTGGTGGTTGTCCTCCGTTTGGTGAAGCAATTGTGATATCAAAACCTTGATCGGCTAATTCATAATAAGGTGCTGCAAATTCTTCAATCCAGAATCCTGTTTTTTCTCCTGTGTTTCCTAGTGCATCATGACTAGTTAAAACAAATACTACTTTTTTCATATTTTCTTTTTTTGTGATTTGATTTTGTGATTTAGTGTTTTCAGTTGCGTTTTCTTTTTGATTACAACTGATGGTTAAAAGTACTAGTAAGCTAGCTGCGATATGTTTCATGATTTCTTATTTTTTATTCAAAATTACAACATATATGATATTAGTAAAAATAATTTAAATTATATTTGTGATAAATAAAATTATATCATGGTAAATTTAGAATGGTACCGAACGTTTAAATCCGTATATAAAAACGGGAATTTTTCACAAGCTGCTAAGGAATTGTTTATTAGTCAGCCAGCTGTAAGTCAGCAAATGGCTATGTTAGAAGCACATGTTGGGTATAAGCTATTCAACCGAAAATCGAAAGGCGTAGAACCAACGGATTACGCCAAGTTACTAAATAATTTAATTATTGAGGCTTTAGATCGATTGGAAAATGTAGAAAACGGATTTAGAGAAAAAGCGTTTAATGCGAATAAAGTAGTTTCGGTTGGAATTTCGCAACATTTATTTACCAGTATAGGTTCGAAGTTACTTTCAAAATTTGATTTTATTGATTTTTCATTTGGAACGAATGATGAATTATTTCAATTGGTTGATAGCAAGAAAATTGATTTCGCTATAGTTTCTAAAAAATTTGATACGTTTGACACTACACAAAGATTGCTAGGAACCATAAAACAAATTGTAGTGGCTAGTCCAGATTTATTAGTAGATCCGGTTAAACAAGAAATTCAAAATGAAAATTATACGGCCATTGAAAATTGGTTAAACCAACAAAAATGGTACAATTATGATGCTCGAATTCCACATGTAAAACTGTTTTGGTTGTATGTATTTGATAAAAAACGACCGTCGATAATTTCAAATTATATTATTCCATCTGAATCGCAATTATTAACCACATTATCAGAAAACACTGGAGTTTCTGTTGTTTGGAATATCAATGCAAAACCGTTTATTGAAGAAAATAAATTACAATTGGTTTGGAATAGTGAAAAAATGCCAAGTACTGAAATCTATATATTATCAAGAAAAAACGATACGTTAAGTTCGATATTAGAAGAGGTTCAGAAAGAAATGCTAATTTATTTAAGTTAGTTTCCCTTCCCGCTTCATTTTTTCAATAAACTCTTTATACAAAGTATGATGATGATACTTTTTATCAATAAAATTTAGATTTTTCTTTTCGAACGGAAATATTTCATTAATTACGTAATAAAACAAATCAGCTTGTATAGCAACATATTGTGATCTAGACTGAATTTGAAAATAAGTAATGGTTTTTTTATTTTTATACTGAAATTCAATATAATTATTTATTCCTATTGAATAGGCTGGTCCATATCTACTAGAAGTTGAATCTCCAACAATATTTCCATAGCTTATATGTAGATTTTGTATCTCCGAAAACAAATACA